>CALDGT010000882.1 GCA_937942935.1 uncultured Chloroflexota bacterium
CTTTCTTGCGGAGCAATTGGGTGATGACCAATACAAGGTCGGTGGCGGTTGCGCCTTGTGGCAGAACACCCGTAAGTTTGACACCGACTACTTGTGGCATGAGCATATAAATCGGTTGCCCCAACATGGCGGCTTCTGCTTCGATACCACCGACACCCCAACCTAACACACCCAACCCATTAATCATGGTGGTGTGACTGTCTGTGCCGACAACACTATCGGGATATAAGACCGTTTCGTTTCCTTCTTTGCCCGATTGCACCACTTTTGCCAAATATTCCAAATTGACCTGATGCACAATCCCTGTGGCTGGTGGCACAACTTTAAGATTATTGAAGGCTTTTTGCCCCCAATGCAAAAATTCATACCGTTCACGATTGCGCTCAAATTCAAATTCGGCATTTATTTTGAGCGAATCACGCAGGGCGAATGAATCTACTTGCACAGAATGGTCAATCACCAAATCTACAGGCACAATCGGGTTAATTTTTTGTGGATTGCCACCCATCCGCACCATTGCGCTACGGAGCGCCGCCAAATCCACTACACATGCCACTCCTGTAAAATCTTGGAGGATGACACGGGCAGGCTTGAAGGGAATTTCGACATCCATTGGTTTGGAATTGTCCCAACTGGCGATGTTTTGGACATCGGTCTCAGTCACATCGCGCCCATCTAAATGACGGAGCGTATTTTCGAGCAAAATACGCATACTGAAAGGAAGTTTATCTACATGTCCGATACCTTGTTTAACGAGACTATCCAGACGATAAATAACTGCTTTGTCCCCGCCCACCGAGAGAGTGGCACGAGCGCCAAAGCGATTGGATTGATTGGTCATAAAGTTTTACCTCTTTGTGTGATTATTGAGGAACTACTGTTTACACATCCTCTTTATTGTATCTCAAAAGCGGACGAATGTCATTTATGGAGTAAGTCCAACCTGCACGAAAAAAACTTTATGTTGAATTTTGCGTAACGTTAGGTAAACTCAATGTCAATAACATTTTAAGCCTACTTTACTTCATTCATTAGGAGTTTTTACCCAATGGCTAATAAAAAGAAATCGGGTGATTCTGCAAATAAAAAACCCGTCGTATCACAACAACCCTCATCTACCTCAAAAGCACCTGCAACACTTGGTTCTTCTACAGCGCGTGCGACCAAAGAACGCCGTGAAGAACGCAAACAACAAGAACGTCGCCAACGAAATACATTGATTGTAATCGCGGTTGTTGTGGTGGTTGCGGCAATTGCGGGGATTTATTTAGTTACCAATTTGCCTCAAGAAGCCCCAATTCCAGATGGCACTGCAACCCGTTATGAGGGGATTCCCCAAACTTATAATATCGAAAATGGAATGCCCATGCTTGGTAAGCCAGATGCCCCGGTGCAAGTCGTTTCATATACCAGTTTTGCTTGCCCCAGTTGTAAAGAATTTCATAATGCGATGAGTGAGACCATGATTGAACTCATCCGCGCAGGCATTATGTCGTATACCATCATTCCACAAGAAAATGGTGAAATCACCAATGGCAACGGCGCGGCGCGTGGTGCATTATGTGCGGCAGAGCAGGGCAAATTCTTTGAGTTTGCCGATGTCTTGTTCTCATGGCAAGAAATTTATGTGAACCAAGCCTTTGGTCAAAATCGTATGTTCTCTGGGGCAGATGCGCTTGGCTTAGATGGTGGCGCATTCCGTAGTTGTATTGGTAGTAGCCGTATTTATGATTTGTATGCCAAATCTCAAGATTTGCGCTTGCAACGTGGCATTACAGGCACACCCCGTACCTATATTAACGGTGTTGAGTATACAGGCGCATTGACAGACCGTATTACCTTTAGCCAAACTGTTCAAAACTCATACCAACAAACAGGGCGTATTGCGACCCCAATCGAAACTGGAACAGAAACACCAGTCATCGAAACCACCCCAGAAGTGACACCAGTTGTTGAGGCGACCCCAGAAGCAACGCCAGTGATTGAATCTACCCCAGATACAACCGTCGCAGTAGAAACAACCCCAGAAGCGACTGCTGAAGTAGAGACGACTGCCGAAGCGACTCCATCAAATTAAATTTTCAATAGTTGATATATCCATAAGGGCGCATCATCGCGCCCTTATAAGGATTATGAATGCTATTTTTATTCCTCAAATTTTTTCAACATACGACCCAAATTTCTGCCACCGACCAAGTGCATGTGCAAATGATAAACCTCTTGTAACCCGTCATCTTTGCAATTCACAATGAGCCGATACCCACTGTCGCCGATGCCCAATTCCCGCGCGACTTTTTTTGCGGCGATGAACATGCGCCCCAATATCATCTCATCACCCTCTGTCACATCATCTGCTGTTGGGATTTCTTTATTAGGCACAATAAGGACATGCACAGGGGCTTGTGGATGGATGTCCTTAAAGGCGGTTACATACTCATCTTGATACAAAATAGTCGCAGGGATTTCTTTGGCGATAATTTTAGAAAAAATAGTTGTCACAAATATACTCCTCGTCAAATTGAACCAATCTAACTTAT
>CALDGT010000883.1 GCA_937942935.1 uncultured Chloroflexota bacterium
AAGGCAACTTCACAAATTCCCGGATTATAAACTTGAGGTGTTGCTGTGACAGGGATTGGCGTGGGTTGTGGTATGTTGGTTGGTGGATTGGGTGGCACATCCGTTGGCGGTGGTGATGTGTGACCGGGTAGGGGGGTGATGGTAGGTGGAACGGGTGTGTTGGTCGGCGGTGGCGGATTTGGACATCCATTTCCATCTACGCCATACCCCTGATTGCCTTGAGATGGGCATGAATCGGCAACATTGGGAACGCCATCCCCGTCATCATCTGGAATGCCCACACCACAATAACGATACCCATACGAAATGACGATATTGCATTGGGCATTTCCTGTGCCTGTTTGCGGTTGGGCTTGTAGAAGGTCGCCATTATTGGCATTATCAAAAATCCACTTAAACCCACCATATTGTTGTGGTTGGGTGAGCGATTGAGCATATCCTGTACATGAGCCACCATTGCATATCCGAAACCATGTGCCTACAGGGTCGGTGAACCCAATCACCGGATTTGCCCCGTATGCGCCAACATGACCAGTTGTAGGGTCGTTGCTATATGCCAAAAATGTTGCACCTGCATTGGTTTGTGGCACATTCACAATGAATAAACTAATGGTACTAAACCCCAAAAAGATAGCTAGACAAACCGATAAACCTATGAGCAGAATATGCTTGACTGATCGCATATTTATCATCCTAACCCAATATCAATAAAATTTTCACCTACTTAAAATTCTAACACTGTATCTTGTAATTTCCCATAAAGTGCCAAAAAAATATGCTTTTTGTCATATTTAGGTATGGATAGACCAATTCATGCCAATTTATCTACAGTTTTTGGTGTTGGATATGTTATAATTTCACCCATAACCAATTTTTCCTCATTAAACGCAATGGAGCAAATCACCATGCGGAATTTTCAGACATTAGAACATATCACTATAGATGACACAGCCGGGATTATGTATATCCTCAGTGGCGAAAAAATTATGCCATCGCGCTTGGCATTACGCCGTGAGGGGAGTTATATCGCCATTTCGACCAGTTATGGTCCAATGGAAATTGCCCTGCGCCCCCGCTTTGAAGAATTCACACGGATTCTCGCTCGTTTGCATCCTGTTCAGGGATTACAAACCACCCGCCAAGTTGGGACGGGTCAAGCCTATTTAGGTTTAGGTTTAGGCTCTGACGATGAACTCATTTTGCGTCCGACGATTGTCGCTGATGCAACGGGACATATTTGTTTTAATTTGGTGTTGCCCAAGACTGTGCGCGAGGCATTATATCGTTGGTTGCCCGTTGAAGAGCTAACTACCACCGAATAGCTAAAAATTTGGTGATGATTTAACAAAATAAGTCTATTTTTGGGGCGCATTTTTGTGCGCCTATTGATAAAATAGGCGAAAAGTTTTTCTTTATATAGTTAGATGATGAAAGCGAGTTCAGATGAATACTCCACAAGATTTACATTACGCAAAATCAGATGAATGGGTACGGATTGACGGCGATGTCGCTACGATTGGCATTAGCGATTATGCCCAAGATGCGCTCAATGATATTGTTTATGTTGAATTGCCCAGTGTTGGTGATGCCTTCAAAAAAGGCGATAGTTTTGGGTCTGTGGAATCGGTCAAAGCCGCATCCGATGTGTATTTGCCAGTCGGCGGTACAGTTACAGAGGTCAATTCTGAATTAGAAGATAGCCCAGAACTGATTAATAGCGACCCTTATGGCAAGGGATGGCTTGTGAAAGTGAAATTATCTGGTGCGCCAGACCTTAGCGATTTGATGGATGCCAGCGCATATATTGAATATTGCGATAATCGCTAAACCTAAAATTGTGATGAAATCGTGGGCATGATTCCTGCGATATATCAATGTTTGTATGGACGCGAAAAAATCGCGTCCTATTTGTCTTGTTTGTATCGTTCATGTATTTTTGTATCTATGAGGATATAACGTATCTCTATGAGCTACATCCCACATACAGAAGCCGAGCGTCAACAGATGCTCGCAGAAATTGGTGTCACCACCATTGAAGATTTATTTGAGGCAGTCCCCGCAAGCCACCGTTT
>CALDGT010000884.1 GCA_937942935.1 uncultured Chloroflexota bacterium
AACAAGAATCGCGTTGGGTGGCACAAATGGGTGTGCGAGAACGGGTTGAGACCACGACTAAGAATATCTCCTCTGCGGGCAAACTGACAGGCACAGAGACCTACGTCCGTCCGTATGAGGAAACGTCTGGCATCTCCCCGATGCTGGTCTCCACCATGCTTGACCACACGATTTATTTCTCGCTATCCGACCTCAAGAAGCATTTGCCCATGTATTCGGAGACGACCTACTCGGTTGACATGGATGCTTCGATGGAATCTGAATATGAGGATGTGGTGGAAAAACTGCTGGATTGCCTGATTGCCCAGAAGAATGAATCCGCCAACGCCAAAGACCATACCATCCTGCCCAAGTACCTGCAATTCACGATGGGGTGGCCCAATGCGCCCTGGCGGGATTACCGCATCCGTGACAAATGGGGTGATGAAATTGCACGCGCCTTGCCACAAGATTACCAACCGAGTGATATGAGTGATGCGGATTGGTTTCTGTATGGGGGTGATGAACTCTCGCCCAAAGAGGAAGCGTTCATTGAGTACATTAAAGAAGAACTTGAGGCGGGCAGACCGTGTATCGTGTACTGTCGCCAGACACAGAAGAATGACATCCAAATCCGCCTGCAACACCTGATAAAGACGCATGTCAATGCCAACACCTACATCCTGCGGAGCAATATCAATGCAGAACGGCGTGAGGCGGTGATTGACAAGCAAATCGGGCAGGGGATGGAAATCCTCATCTGCAATCCTGAAATCGTCAAGACGGGGTTGGATTTGGTGTTTGCGCCAACCATTATTTTCTATGAACCAACCTTCAACCTGTCCACGATGATGCAGGCGGCGGCTCGGAGCTACCGACTCAACCAGACCTTCCCGTTATGCCGAGTGGTATACATGTACTACAGAGGCACGATGGAAGAACGCGCCATTTTGCTCATGAGCAAGAAGCAACGCTCATCCAAACTGCTGACAGGCGACACAGGGTTATCTGGCTTGGACGCGCTCACCGAGAAAGAGGACAAATTCGAGTCGGTGTTGATGAACAGCATCGGCAAGGATGCGCGATTAGAAGCACCCGATTTCACCCAAGAGAATTCGCGGTATGCCGAGTTTGATAATGCCGACCTCGCCTACTGGAATGTGGAGACAGTCACACCCGCCACTGAAACACCGATACGGGTGGAGCAAGTATTGAGCATAGCACAAAAGGCAGTGGAGCAGGTGATAGCGATGCGGGGCATCTCCGCACCGAAACCTGCTCACTACAACCCCTCCCGCGAGACTGTATTGGGTAGCGATGGTGACAAGACCATCTACCAATTGAGACTGTTCTAATTCCCCTCGCAATACCCCTCTATTGATTCCCCTCGAAATTTGAGACCAGAGCGCCCAACACGGCGTTCATGCTAGGCGCGATAAAATCCGCTTTATTCAATTATAGATAGCGATTCACAACCGCCTTTAGTTGTTCAGCATACCCGTATATATCGTCTACCGATTCGATGTTTATTTTCTGTTCAATTTTGTTTTCATCCAAAATAGCAATGCGCTTTTGGGCTTGGTTGAAATACAGACGGCAAATTATCTTACGGTTATTATCATCCAACAGAATACTACAATATGTTTGAGCATCACGCATGGTAACACGCTTGGCAGGCAAAACCTCACGAATGATAGACTTAACCACGAAATACGCATCAATCTCATCTTGTGTGGTGATGATTTTATTTGTGTCTGCAACCGTAGCTTCTTCTACTGGTGGGGTAGGGGGAACATCAGCTTTTGGTTGTTCGCTTGTGGCGGTGGTATCGGCAGATGCTAAAGCGGATTTAAGACGGTTATCCACTTGGTCATTGATTACCCCTCTGAGAACTTCCTTCAGCAGAGGG
>CALDGT010000885.1 GCA_937942935.1 uncultured Chloroflexota bacterium
AAATTGCGATGCAAGATAATCTATCGGTTCACGATAGATTAAATACATATCTGCTCCATCATCCACCACGACATAATACACGGCTCGTCCATCAAGTTCTGTAGGATTTCCAACAGCAAGCGTATGTGTTGCTCCGTCTTCCATCACAAATAATACAGAAAAATAGTGTCTGCCATCCGATAAAAATCCATATTCTGCCAAGCGTTCTGCTTCTGGCACAAACCGATGTGCATACGGCAAAATAACTAATGTGCGCTCAATCGTCTGCATAGCTGTTTGGTCTAGCGTCACATCCTCAATAAAGGGAGCAGTCCAAAGCCCTATCGGATTCCGCGCAAAGGTTACACTTTGCTCAGAATGTGGGTCTAAAAACTGAATGGCTTGGATTTCGCTCGCCACTATGTTGTTATACACCCGATTCTCGCCAAATACTTGCTCAGTAGCTTCTGTGGTTGGCTCGATTGATGAAAGTGGGTCATCTATGGCGGGTTCTTGTAAAATGACTAGCACCGCCAATACAATAAATAACACCAACAAACCCAAAAGTGTCGGTAATCCGCGTCTCATTATCTACGACTCCGCCTAAAATAAATAAATCCGCCAATCGTCATCAAGACACCGGGCATGATAAACAGGGTAAATAATGCAATCTGGTTCAATTGTGTGTTCACATCTACAAATATGGTTGGCAACCCTGTCGTGGATGATTCAAACCCAAAAGTGACATCCTCTTCATACGCAATCAGCCAGCGCACCGCATTGACAAATAAAATACCATTGCCAGCAGGTGAGGCAATTTGACCATCGGTGGCAAAATCACTATCACCAATCAACACAATTCGTCCACCATCTTCGCCATCTGCCGCCCAACCGACCAAAGTCATTGCACCTTGTATGTCTGAACCTTCATCATATTGATATTCGCTATTCAACAACACTTGAGAGATATTGGTCTCGGCATAACTTTGTGGCGAGGTCATAATCACCCGCCCATTATTGACAGGGGGTGTATCACTAATGGCAACGGGTCTGGCTATCCGAAATTGTGTGCGTGAATTGATGTCGGTGGATGGGTCAATATCACTTGCGATGGGCGAATCGAAAATCTGATAGCTAATCACATCCAATGGAGTATCACCACTCACAGCATAATCCACCGCTACCGCATCTAAAAAGCGAATCCCCCAACTCGTCCATAAATATTGATTAAAGGGGTCATCATCAGTGAGTACCCGTTCTTCACCCGCCGAGACATCTCCTAAGATAAGCAATCCCCCACCCCGCTTGAGATAATCATCCAAAAGCGCAATCACTTCCCCAGAAAGGCGATTGATTGGGCGTGCCAGAATAACGACATCCACACTATCGGGGATGGGGATATTATTGGCAACAAGGTCGTTTTGCAAATCTACCAACTCGGTATTAAATCCCTCAAAACGCAACAATTCGCCAGACAAAGACATCCCATTGGTCGAAACATCATTTGGAGACCGTTCTCCAAAACCAATATCATATAGCACCGTAAAATTGCCAGCATTGATGAGCCGATTAATTGCGCTGGTCATATCGCGTTCTTGTTTTTCGCCCATCGGCACAATCATCACACTATCAAAATCAATTGTGCCATCTTCCAAGATATACGAAATATAGACATTACCATCTTCTGCATTGAATAAGGCGGCGATACCCGGTTGGGCGATGGGGTCTATATAAGACCGAGTGATTTTCCCCCCAGATTCGACTTCGTATTGCCGAAAGAATTGGTC
>CALDGT010000886.1 GCA_937942935.1 uncultured Chloroflexota bacterium
TATGAAGGCAATATGGTCTTAGAAGAATATTATCGTGTGACTGATGAGACATTTGATGAACTGAGTAAGTTATCTCATACTGTGCATACGATCATGCTCCGCCAAAATGTTCGTTCTGTTCCCGCTACTATGTCGAAGGTGCTACAATATGCCAACAAAAAGACCCCCCCTAATCTTGGGATGAATGTGATTGTTGGCGCAAATGCCATGACAAAAATGATTGTGCGAATTGGCAAAGTCGTTGCGCCAAAACTCACCAAAGAAGTACACTTTGCAGAGTCGCTAGAAGAAGCACGACAGATTATCAAAGATAAAATGAGCGAACATTCAAAATCGTGAATGCAAATTAATAAGGGCGCAACCATTTGCGCCCTTATTTTTATGCAGATAAGTCTTTAATGTTATCTGAATTAAAAACCCATTGCCCGCCCGATAATTTCTTTCATGATTTCGGTTGTGCCACCATAAATAGATTGTACACGGGCATCCAAATAAGCTCTAGCGATGGGATATTCCATCATGTATCCATAACCGCCATGAATTTGGACACAGGTATCTACCACTTTTTTGAGCAATTCGGTTGTCCACCATTTTGCCATAGATGCGGTTTCGGTAGAAAGTTCACTCTTGTTCAATTCGCTAATACATTTATCTACAAAAACTTCGGCGATTTGAATTTCGGTTTTCATCTCGGCAAATTTGAAGCGAGTATTTTGGAATGTGCCGATAGGACGACCAAATGCCTCGCGTTCTTGGGCATATTTGATGGTCATTTCTAATGCGGCTTTTGCGCCAGCAACCGCGCCAATCGCAATACTCATGCGTTCTTGGGGCAACTCGGTCATCAGATAGAAGAACCCTGCCCCTTCATCGCCCAACAAATTTTCGGCAGGTACTTTGACATTGCTAAAATACATTTCGGCGGTATCTT
Organism: uncultured Chloroflexota bacterium; assembly: GCA_937942935.1. Classification (GTDB taxonomy): domain Bacteria; phylum Chloroflexota; class Anaerolineae; order Aggregatilineales; family Phototrophicaceae. Next base: position 932 of record CALDGT010000886.1, read on the forward strand.
GGGCTTTCATCCCCATTTTATCGAGGTTACGACCACGTTCAAAACCTTCCATCCCGCGTTCCAATAACATCAAGCTAATGCCTGCATGTTTTTCTTCGGGTTTGGTCTTGACGACAGTAATCACAATGTCACTATTGATACCATTGGTGATGAAGGTTTTTTGACCATTGACCACAAAACCACCATTTTCACGGATGGCTGTTGTACGAACACCAGCGAGGTCGCTCCCCGTATTGGGTTCAGTCATGGCGATGGCGGTGATATATTCGCCAGTCACCATTTTGGGCAAGAAGCGTTTCTTTTGTTCTTCATTGCCATAGTGCATAATATAGGGGATGCAAATGTCGTTATGGAGTGAGAACCCGGGTCCCGATGCGCCCACACGCACCAATTCTTCGGTGATAATGGCATTATAGCGGAAGTCGTGAACACCCATGCCGCCATATTCTTCTGGCACGTTAAAACCCAAAAAGCCATTTTCACCCGCTTTGAGCCAGACTTCACGCGGGACGAGTTT
>CALDGT010000887.1 GCA_937942935.1 uncultured Chloroflexota bacterium
CTAAGTAAATTGTAACAATCCGCATATTTTCTTCATCTTGTGTTGCTTTATAGCCCAAAATACTTATAAAATACAATTTAATATTTTTTATAACCACTGAAAGGATAGCGCATGTGGCGTAAATTCGTGCTTGCTTGCTCTCTTTTATTGATTTTTACGGTGCCCGTATTGGCACAATCTGAAATTCCCCCCGCGCCAATTATAAACGATGAAGGTGGCACAGTCGTCATTCGCGGACGATTATCTTATACCAACCCATTTTTTACGAGTGGAGTGGCGATGCCTGTCATTATCCTAGAAGACCAAGCGGGGTTTATTGACCGTAACCGATATTTTGTCATGTCGCCACAATCGCAGACCTTGGCGCAATTTACATCCGATTTTTATACATCACCTGTTACTTATAGCCTCGCTTTACCACTTGAGCCACAAGGTGAATATCGGGATGTGAATTTTAATGACATTGAAGAAATGGGTGTGCAAGTTTTTGCGGTTGCTTATTGGGAAAATATTTGGGGCGACCCCTTCTTAGAAGAACGTGATTTGGGTGGTGGGGGATGGTCTACTGCATATGCGACCACTCGTGTGAGTACCAATCCAGATGATGAGGCGGAAATTGTTGGTGGGGCTTATGTGGTTTATGCTCCAGATGACCAGCAAGCCTTTCCGAGTGATTTTGGTGCAGATGGAAAAGTATTTACACCAGATGACCCGCTTGTGCGCTTGCCACAAGGGTATACTGTTGTAAATTTAGATACATCCCCATTCACATTTGACCGTTCTCGTGAGGCAAATTTAGACCTCATTGAGCCACAAGGCGCTGAATTAGTAGATTTTTCTGGCATGAGCTACACCGATGCGTTTGATGCAATGGTAGAGATGATGCGCCAAGAATATGCCTTTACAGAATACAAAGGCATTAATTGGGATGCTTTATATACCACCTATTATCCACGGTTTGAAGAAGCAGAAAACAATCGGGATAGTATTGCTTATTTATTTGCGCTCCGTGACTTTTTATGGGAAATTCCAGATGGTCATGTGGGCGGGATTGTTGGCTCATTGATTACTTACTATTGGGATGAAACTGAAGGTGGGCTTGGGATTGCCATCCGCGAGACCGATGCTGGACAAATTTTAGTTAATTATGTCGTACCATCAACACCTGCGGCGGATGAGGGTATTCAGTTAGGTGCAGAAATCTTGTCGCTGAATGGTGTCCCAATTCAGGAAGCAATAGCGGGTGTTGTTCCATGGACGGGACCCTTTAGCACGACACATAATCGCCGTTTGGAGCAAGTGCGGTATGTATTACGTTTTCCAATTGGTGAGCGAGTGACGCTTGAATATCAAAATCCAGATAGCTCGCAACCTCAAACCGCAAATCTGACCACTATCTTTGAATCGGATAGCCTCACATTCTCATATTATGATGCCATTGGAATTGATGAACCATCAGGATATTTGAATCTGCCTGTGGAATATCGCCAATTGGATACAGGCTATGTTTATGTCAAAATCTATGGATTTATAGATAACAACCTCCTCAGTATTCAGTTATGGGAACGCATGATGCGGTATCTGAATGAAAACGGGGTGCAGGGAGTGATTGTGGATATGCGCGAAAATGGGGGCGGTTGGGGATGGTTAGCCAATGCAAGGGCATCTTATTTCTTCACCGAAACGTATCCACTGGGTAGGTCATCTTATTATGATGAAGATTTGGGTGAATTTTATTCAGACCCGCGTGGCGGAGAAAGATTATTATTGCCACCAGATGAATTGCGTTATTCAGGACCTGTTGCGGTATTAATTGGTCCCGGATGTGCGAGTGCCTGTGAGACATTCTCTTGGGCGATGAGCATGAAAAATCGGGCGGTGATTGTTGGGCAATATCCGACAATGGGGCTTGGCGGTGGTGTGAATGATTTCTTGATGCCAGAAGGTCAGACTATCCGTTTTACTGTCACACGCGGATTAGGTCCCAATGGCGAAATTAATATCGAAGGGCGTGGTGTTATCCCCAATATTCGTGTGCCAGTGAATGAAGCAACCTTATTCGCAGAAAACGATGTTTTGCTAGATGAGGCTGTAGATTGGTTGTCATCTGCCTATATTATCACCGAAGAATTAATGGGCGATGTTGAATTAAACGAAAAAGTGGAAGGTGAATTAGAAGTCAATACACGCTTGTATTATACCTTTACACCACCTCAAGATGCTTATTATACGATTGAAGTATCTAACCCAGATGGATTGCTCGATACAGTTTTAACGGTGGATAATCAGATTAATGATGACCGTGATTTAGGTGATTTTAATTCCGCCTTAGAAAGTGTGTATTTAGAGGCAGGAGAATCGTATTCGATAGAAATTAAGGGTTATAATGACCGTGATGCAGGCGAATTTACTCTGATTATCAGTTATGCACCCTGAGAGGCGTGTTTTATGGAATCGGCAACGTTGCTTGTATCATGCCCAGACCGTCGCGGATTGGTCGCCGCGATAACCGATTTTATCTTTCGGCGGAATGGCAATATTTTGCATCTCGACCAACATGTAGATACAGAACATAATGTTTTTTTCATGCGGGTGCAATGGGATTTGACACAATTTGAAATATCAAAAGATAAAATTGCGCCTGCTTTTGCGCCACTTGCAGAACAATATGGCATGACATGGCGAGTCCATTTTTCGGATGAATTGCAACGGATGGCATTATTTGTCACCAAAGAAGACCATTGCTTGTATGACTTATTATCACGTTGGCAAGCGGGGGATTTGCGGGTGCATATCCCCCTCATCATCAGCAATCATCCAACATTGGGGCAGGTGGCAGAAAAATTCAACATCCTATTTCATCAGTTCACCATCACCAAAGAGAATAAAGTTGAGCAGGAGCAGGCACAAATTGATTTACTCAAAGTGAATCAGATAGATTTGGTGGTATTGGCACGCTATATGCAAATTATTAGCCCTAGTTTTATCAATCAATTTCCGAATCGGATAATCAATATTCATCACTCGTTTTTGCCCGCATTTCCGGGCGCAAAGCCCTATCATCAGGCGTATGAGCGCGGAGTAAAAATTATTGGCGCAACTAGTCATTATGTCACCGCCGATTTAGATGCGGGTCCCATCATCGAACAAGATGTAACACGGGTAGACCACCGTGATTCGGTTCAAGAGATGGTGCGGAAGGGTAAAGACCTCGAAAAAACGGTCTTGGCGCGTGCAATTTGGGCGCATTTGGGGCATCGGGTGTTGGTCTATAACAATAAAACAGTTGTGTTCAAGTGAGGATAATTTGATGAATCAGACGATTACAGCCATCAAGGGGATTCGTGTCGGTCATGTCACATCCGAAGCAGGAATGACAGGTTGTACAGTGATTTTATGCCCGCCGAATACCATCGGTGGGGTAGACCAACGTGGAGGCGCGCCCGGTACACGCGAAACCGATTTATTGCGCCCTATGCACATGGTCGAACAAGTTCATGCCATCGCTTTATCGGGTGGGAGCGCTTATGGATTATCGGTAGCGGACGGTGTGATGCGTTATTGTGAGGAACAAGGGATAGGGTATCCTGTCCCACCGTTTGTTGTGCCAATTGTGCCGACTGCGATTCTGATGGATTTATACATGGGCGACCCCACCATTCGCCCAAATGCCGAGATGGGCTATCAAGCCAGCGCCTCTGCGACATCTGACCCTGTTGTGAGTGGCAATATCGGCGCGGGTATGGGATGTCGGGTAGGGGGAATGATGGGCAATGCACTCGCCAGCAAAGGCGGACTTGGCTCATCACTCATCCAAATTGATGATGAATTGATGGTCGGAGCATTGGTCGCCGTGAATGCGGTGGGAGATGTGGTAGACGAAAATGGCGCTATTTTAGCAGGAATCCGTAACCCAGATGGCTCATTTATGGGTATGATGAATCTCATGAGGGGTATGGCGAGGATGACACCTGCTACATCGAGCAATACTGTGATAGGGGTGGTGGTCACAAATGCTAAACTGAATAAAGAGGGGGTAAATAAAATCGCGCAGATGGCGCAAGATGGTTTGGCGCGTGCGGTGAATCCTGCTCATACCATGTTTGATGGCGACACAATTTTTGGTCTAGCGACAGGCGAAATTGAGGCGAATGTGAGTGTTGTGGGGGCATTTGCCGCCCAAGCGATGGCAGAAGCGATTCGAGATGCGGTGAAATCGGCTAATACATTAGGCGATGTACGTGGATGGGGTGAATAATTTTTATGGGCGGATAACAACAGTCATCCGCCCAAATTTTATTCTTCTTCACCACTTAATAGGGTGAAAAAGAAACGCCCACCTTGCCCGCCTGTGTTGCCCTCTGCCCAAATTCTGCCACCATGTGCTTCTACAATATGCCGACAGATGGCTAATCCCAAGCCTGTCCCCTCACCACCAGACCGCGCCGCATCTACCTGATAAAATCGCTCAAAAATGCGGTCTACTTGCTCTGGTGGGACACCCGGTCCATTATCAAATACGCGGATGGTCACTTCATCCCCACCATTTTCGGCATAAATGGTCACTGTTTCGCCTTGTGGCGACCATTTAGTGGCATTATGAATGAGGTTGACTAACACGCGCTGTATAAGGTCACGGTCACATAACACTAAAAAGTGTTCTGGGACGGTATTTATGACATGAATATTATTGACTTCAATCCGTTGCCCAAGTCGTTCTATGGCGTCATCTACCATACCATGCAGGTTATTTTCGACCATCCGCACAATAGACTGTCCCGATTCAATCATAGATAAGTCAGACATTTCTTGTACCAGCCACATCAGATTTTCGGTTTCTCTGGCAATATTGCGGAGTGACGAAATACTTTCTTTCCGTTTTGGCTTATCTTGGTCATGAAAAAGGTTATCTATAATCAGTCGGATATTGGCAATCGGCGTGCGAAGTTCATGCGAGATATTCGCCACCATATCGCGGCGTGCGCGATTCAGTTTGACCAATTGGGTAATATCGCTCATGGCAATGCAGATATAAGGACGGTTCTCATGCCGATATACTTCTGCTCGCACCCGATAATGCCGTTCTTTGAAAAGCATTTGCTCTTCAAATGATTCTTCTTCATTCACAAGGGCATCGCTCACCATCAATTCTAATTCGGGTAAGTCGCCAATTTGTGAGAGGGGGGTGCCAACGAGTGGATTTTTTTCAAATAAATCTTCTGCACTCTTATTTGCCGATAAAATATGATAGGTTGGGTCTACGACCAGCAATATATCATAAGCACCATCTGCCAAAATTTTATTGATAGGTGGCTCTGCAATAGATGTTGGGGTAGGGATAATTGGCACAATCACGACAGGTTCTGGCTTCGGCTCAACAGGTGGCGGTTCTGGTGCGGGCATTGGCGCAGGTGATGATAAAACAATAGGTTGTTTTGGGATTGAACTGATATGGGTTTGCAAGGCTTTAACCTGCGCGAGTGTGGCTTTTTGTTGTTGGAACAAGCCAAATGCAACTATCCCCAAACCCGCAAGGGTTATGAGCAGAACACCAATGATAAGCCATTCCATGTTTGTTATTTATCCTTCAAACCGATACCCAACCCCGCGCACAGTGACAATGCGTTTGGGATTAGAGGCGTCTTCTTCTATTTTTTCGCGCAACCAACGGATATGCACATCTACGGTGCGTTTATCCACAAAATAATCGTATCCCCAAACTTTGGTGAGGATTAAATCCCGCGAGAGGACAGCACTTTTATTTCGCATGAGTTCTGCCAGCAAATCAAATTCTTTGTTGCTCAGGCGAACTTCTTCTTCGTTTTTGAATACACGCCGACCAGTCAAATTGAGGCGTAAATCATTCGAGATGATTTCATCTTGATGCACGACAGGGCGGTCTACCAAACGGCGTAATACCGCACGTACCCGCGCCAAAAATTCGCCTAAGCCAAATGGTTTGACGATATAATCATCTGCGCCACTCTCTAACCCGACAATCTTATCTACTTCGTTGCTACGGGCTGTGATGGCAATAATCGGGATTCGGGCGGTGGCAGTATCATGGCGCACCATACGACAAATGCTCAACCCGTCCAATTTGGGCAACATAATATCGAGGACGATGAGGTCTGGCAATTCGCTCCGAATTTTTTGCAGACCAATTTCGCCATCTTCTGCAACAATGACATTAAATCCCTCTGAACGCAATTTTTCGACTAAGTTATGTCGTAACGTTTGGTCATCTTCTACAACTAATATTTTTACCATTGTTCCTCTATCCGTTAACGCAAACTTGCAATCATTATCATTTAACAAGACTAAGGTGATGTTAAATTTTGGCGGAAGTTTATTAAACCCTTATCATTTTGACATGAAAAGGTATATGGGACAAATAAAAATAGAGGGGAAATTTCCCCCTCTATAGCCTTATGATAATAATGTCACGTTTGGTATGCGGATGGTCTCATCATCATCTTTGCGTTTGCGCTCACCAATGGGTTTTATGGGTGGACATTCCCAACTTTCGGGCGCGGTTTGTGAGCGAATCTCTTTGAATTTTGGCAAAATACCACATGCAAAGCATTGGTCACGACAATCTCCCCGTGTTTCGCCTTTAATACTCATTAGATAATCATCCACTAAGAACTTTTTATGTACCGCCGCATCAATATGATCCCATGCGAAAATTTCGGTAATCTCACGCTCGCGGGTGGTATAAAAACTGGGGTCTAAGCCTTCATCGGCAAAGGCTTGGAGCCATGTGGTGTGGTTATGCTTATCCATCCAAGCATCAAATTGACACCCCATCCGCCAAGCGCGTTCTATGACCTCACCCAAGCGCCTATCGCCCCGACTCATCCAGCCCTCAAAATCGCTGGATTCAAAATCGTTCCAACGTAAATGCAAACCGTCATCGCGTAATTCACTTTTGAGCAGACGTAATTTAGCTTCGACCTGTTCTTTGCCATCTTGTGGCACCCATTGAAATGGCGTGTGTGGTTTGGGGATGAAGGTACTCACCCCGACATTGACAGTCGCTTTATAGCCAATTAATTTTCGCCCAACTTTAAGCACCTCTCTGCATAAATTAGCAATGGCTTGAACATCTTCTAGGGTTTCGCTGGGATGACCAATCATGAAATAAAATTTAATTGTGCGCCACCCACGCGAGTACACTTCACGGGCGGTTTGGATGACTTGCTCGTCTGGCACATATTTGTTA
>CALDGT010000888.1 GCA_937942935.1 uncultured Chloroflexota bacterium
GTTGGGTGGTGTGTCTACATTCCATGATGGCATACAGTTGTCTGATAAAGGCTTATATGTTGAGTTAGAGGTGTATCAGGCGCAAATTTTTCGGTTTGAAAAACTCACCCCACAAGAAATAGAATCGCTCCGCAAATCACGCGCAGAGCGCCGTTGATATGTCACTGTCTTGGATAAACCGCGCCCGTTGGAATAGTATCCTGTGTGGCGCGGTCATCTTTTTTTGGTCTGGATTAGAAGATAATGACCTCACATTCGTGAGTATACTTGCGTTATGGCTGACTATCAGTCTCACCATTTTATGGGTCATTCAGCAATTCCAACACGCCCCGCCCAATCAACAATATTTACCCCTGTTAACCATGATGGTTGGGGCAGGAATGGGCATTCTCATGAGTATCAACATGGCAGGCTTGATGCTCTTCAAAAATTTACGCCATAGCCATTTCTTTCCAGATTATCCCTTCGAGATGATGCGCGACATCATCGCTCGCGCTCCGTTTTGGGGGTTGGCAGGGATGTTTATCTTATTGGGATTATACTTATTAGCCACCACTTTGATTCAGAAAAGGGATTTATGACCACTGAACAATCACCCCAAAATCATACGGCTCGCATGATTGCCATTATCACATTCGCCCGTCTCGCACCAAATATGGGTAGGCGAGTTCTGTATCCATTCATCCCTGCGATTAGTCGCCTGTTAGGTGTCGGGGTGAATGATATTCAAACGGTCATCGCCCTGCAAAGCGGGACAGGCATCTTCAGTCCACTCGCAACACCACTATCCAACCGATTTGGGCGGAAGCGTGTGATGTTGGGTGCATTGGCGTTATTTATATTTGGTGGCACACTCGGCGCAACACTCGGTGGATTTGCATTTGTGATGGTGGCGTTTGTGTTATTTGGTATCGCCAAATGGGTTTACGACCCCGCTTTTCAAGCCTATTTATCAGATAAAGTGCCTTATGAAAAACGCGCACAGGCGCTTGGTATCACCGAATTAGGATGGGCATTCGCCCTCATTATCGGCGCACCATTAACCGGCATTTTATTAGAAAATGCGGGACTCAGCGCCGTTCTTTGGATGATGACAGCCTTCGCCATAGTTGCCATCATCCTTGTAGCTATATTTTTACCCTCTGATAAACCAGATAAAACGCATAATCAACAAGAACGGATACATATCCGTGAGTTATTTACGCATCCACAAGCTATTGCCGTGTTGATGTTTGTCATCCTGTTTTTGACAGCAAATGAAATGTTTTTCATCAATTATGGCGCGTGGATGGAGACCAATTTCGGGTTATCATTAGGCGCATTGGGGGTCGCCACACTGGTGATTGCCTTTGCAGAAATTTGTGGAGAAAGTGTGGTGATTGCCTATGCAGATAAAATCGGTAAAAAGCGCATGGTGCTTATTGGATGTAGCTTATCCATTATCATGCACTTGGTCTTACCTATGCTCAATTTTGATTTGAGCGTGGCACTCATTGGTTTATTCGTCATTTTTTTCGCATTTGAAATAGGAATTGTGGCATTTTTGCCTATTATCAGTGAGGTATTACCCGGTGAACGCGCCCTGATGATGAGTGCAAGCGCAAGCGCATCAGCAATTGGGCGTGTGGCTGGGGCATGGCTAGGCGGGGTATTGTATGCCCTGTTCGGCAGTCTGCAAGGTCTGAGTTTTATCACCGTAACTGTGGGTGCTGTAGCAATGCTCATCTTGTGGCGCATGGTGCAGGAGCGATAATCAAAAACACCCATCCTATACGAGATGGGTGTTTTTTTGTATCATTTGTTGTCGGGGTGACGAGATTCGAACTCATGACCTCTTCGACCCGAACGAAGCGCGCTACCGGGCTGCGCCACACCCCGAAACTATCTAAACTATACCGTAGAAATGCCACAATTGGCAAGATAGAAAGTACGTGATGACGAACACACCTAAAACTCGCACCGATTTTGCTCGCAAAAAAACGTATGCTTTGCTCAATAGCATCGGCTTATGGCTTCATCAACGTGGTGTGCATCCCGATATGGTGACACTAGCCGGATTCATCGGTGTGCTAATAGGCGGCGTATTCATCGCAACAGGACAATTCACAACCGCAGGGATTTTGCTCCTCATCAGCCTGCCATTTGATGCCATAGATGGCGCGGTGGCGCGGGCAATGAAACGAGTGGATGAATTTGGCAAATTTTGGGATTCCACCCTAGACCGTTACGCCGATGGTGTTTTATTTGGTGGATTCGCTTATTTTTTTGCCACTCAAGACCGTTTTGAAATGCTTATCGCGTGCCTTTTGGGACTCATTGGGAGCTTTATGGTGAGTTATACTCGTGCCAGAGGCGAGGGATTAGGGCTAGATGTAAAAATCGGTCTTTTCTCACGGCTAGAACGTGTAATAATGATGCTCATTGTGTTATTCATCCCCCGTTTAGGGGGAGTACCCATGCTGGAGATAGGCTTGTGGATTTTGGCAATCGGCACAAATTTCACCAGCATTCAACGCATAGCGCATGTCTATCACTTGCTGAAACACGCAAAAAGAGAGGATTAGTTTATGGAGTTTCAAAGTCAATTTATTCAAATTGGACAAGTCCAAATCCGCTATTATGGCATCATCATCGTTGCGGCGATGTTGGTAGCGACATTTGTGGCGGTGAATCTTGCCAAACGGTCAAAACGCGACCCAGAACATGTTTATGGCGCATTGACATGGGCAATTATTCCGGGCATTATCTTTGCACGTTTGTGGTTTGTCTTGTTCCCCCCCTTGTCATCCACAGAAATTGGGCGCGATACCGCATGGTATTTGGCTAATTTCTTCAATACCGATGGTGGTGCAATCGCTATCTGGACAGGTGGCTTGAGCATCTTCGGCGCGATTTTGGGTGGTTTCTTGGGCGCATATATCTATATTCGCCGTAACAACCTCAAATTACCCGCATGGCTCGATATTGCTGGCATCGTGTTGCCACTCGGTCAAGCGATTGGTCGTTGGGCAAATTGGGTGAATCAAGAATTGTATGGCATCCCAACAGGCTCATCCTTTGGTCTGCAAATCGCCAACCCACCCGCCCCATACAACGGCATCGAATATTATGGGCAAGGTTTCCACCCGATGTTCTTATATGAATCTATCTGGAGTTTGGTGGCATTCTTTGTGTTGCTGTGGTTGTTCAACAACAAACGCAACAACTTCCGTCATGGCGAATTCATTCTGCTGTATATCATACAATATGCCGTCATCCGCTATTTGCTCGAATTCATCCGCATTGACCTCACCCTCACCGCAGGCATCAATGTGTCGCAAGCTGTGACGATGGTCGGCTTTGTGGTAGCGGCATTCTTGTTATTTAGAAGCCGTAGTAAAGGTTTGCCCGAAGGCTATAAATACGATACTGCCCTGCCAGACCCCGTGGTAGAACGTCCTGTGAAAAAAGCCAAAGGCGAATCTACGCCCGAAGCACCAAAAAATGCTTAATTCTTTGGGTGGCTAATCTGAGATATAATAGGGTGCAAAGAAGCACCCTATTTTTATTTTATAGAGAGGTGTCTCATGCCTGTAGAAGCTAAATTCATTGAAAAAGGGATATATTTATCCAAATGGGTTGGGGTGATTAGCGGGGATGAGGTGGTACTCTCTCAAGAGCAAGTTTTGGCGCTTGCAGATGAACATGGGGACGAAAAATATGTCCTCATCATTGATGCAACCCAATTTAAGCGTGTTCAACTCACATTCCAATCTGTGCGGGATTTGATGAAACGCAATAATAAACGCCTGCTCGGATACATTGTGGTCGGGATGACATTTGCTACACAAATAGTTAGCAAAAGTTTTTCGGTTGTTGTTCAA
>CALDGT010000889.1 GCA_937942935.1 uncultured Chloroflexota bacterium
TATTCGCAACCGCAACCCTCACAACCGCCGATAGGGAATCCGACCCAACGGATGAATATGGCGCCAGAAGCACCGCGCCCACCTGCGAATATGGTGTCGAATAAGGGGGTGCCTGTAGACCCGCGTGCGGGGAATGTGTATGCGGGTAACGCCCAATGGAATGCCCAAATGCAAAATGTCCCCCAAAATATCCCTGCGCCTGTGCCGAATGTTGGGGCATCACGTCCACCTGCACCACGCCAAAATGCGTATTCACGCGAGATGGAAGAAGATGTGCCAAAAGTATGGGATACTGTGACTGTTATCCTCGCATTTCTGGCATTTATGTCTGTTTCTTGCCTTGTTCCACTTTATTTAATTGTCATCACTGCTCGTTTGGGATGAGGTTTCTGGGGTGGCAGTTTCTTCGCTCGTCATTGAATCTGCCCCCGTCATCGCTTCAACGCCTGTCATAGAATCGGTCATGGAACTGCTGGCTTCCATGACACCATACGACATGATGATAACATCGGCATTACTGTCTGATGTTGAGGCAACATAAATGCCGATTTTGCCCTCATCTAAACTATCATCTTGAAGTATAACCACTTGGTTGCCATTCACATATCCTGTGAGGGTATTTTCTGAGACTTCAATTTCGAGGTTATTGGGTTGACCAATGGGCATAACATTTTCATTGGGTGTCCAGTCTTCCCCTGTTTGACGAAGTTCAACCCATTCACCATCTTCGCGCACCCAAATGCTAAACCTTCCCAAACCATCCACAGCAAATACATTGTAATTGTCTTCATCTTGATACCGAAAAATGATGCCATAACCACTGGCAGGGGCGCTCTCTGGATTCAATTGCCCTGCGAGTTGGATGATAAAATTTTCGTATGGCACATCGGTGTTAAATATAGATGCAATTGCTTGGCGGGTGCGGTTGTTTGTGATGCGATAGCCATCTGATGTCAGTTGTCGAATGAGTCCTGCGGAATTGTCTTGTGGGAGCAAATTGGCAAATTCGTCTGTTTGTGAAAAGGTAGTGACAAAGTAACTTGGTGTTTCTGGCGCAGAAGGATTGTTGTTTCGCAAGAGCAACCCCAATGCCACAATTACCAAGATAAGCCCTAATCCTAATGCCAATGCCATCCATACCCCTCTCGATGAAGATGATGATTTTTTATCAACGACAATTGGTTGGGGAGCAATGACTTTTAATGTCACTGTGGAATTATTCATGGCTTTTTCGGCTTGGGTCTCTTGCCGATTAAAAGCTCGCTTGAGGTCATCTAATAATTCTGTAGCCGTCTGATACCGTAATTCAGGTTGTTTGGTGAGTGCTTTTAAGACCACAGCATCTAAGTAGGGATTATCAATAAAATCATAATCTGAGAGGAGCGGAACAGGTTCTGTCATGTGCTTGAGCAAAACAGAGAGTGTGCCATCATCATGAAAGGGGGGATGCCCAACTAACATTTCATATAACATAATCCCAAGTGCATAAATATCACTACGGCTATCTACCTGCGAGCCTGTCGCTTGTTCTGGAGACATATAAGCGGGCGTGCCTACTGTCGTGCCTTCTTGGGTGAATTGTGTGCCTTGTGTCATGCGGGCGATGCCAAAATCGGTGAGGATGGCTTTTCCCTCATCTGTGAGGATGACATTAGCAGGTTTAACATCTCTATGAATCATCCCTTTATCATGAGCATATCCCAACGCATTGCACAAATCGGTCATGATAGAAAGTACCTGCTCATGAGGTAGTAATGCCTCTGTTTGGGTGGTGGTCTCTAAAATCTCTTTGAGCGATTTTCCTTGTACCAATGACATGACCATATAACAGACATTTTCGCCACCGCGTTGTCCCGTTGCATAATCATAAACTTGGACAATGTTGGGGTGATTTAATGTGGCGACAAAACGGGCTTCTCTCTCAAATCTTTCTTTGAACATGGGGTCTTCTGCGAGATGCTCATGCAAAACTTTAATGGCTACTTCTCGCCCAAGATTGGTGTCGTATCCCAAATATACCCGCGCCATCCCACCTGTACCTAATTTCTGGCGGATTTCATACCGATTATTGAAAATTTGATTGAGGGTATCTTTTGAATCGCCCATGTTGCCTCTATGTATTGAATATATCTAATTATCTTTATACGGAAGCCATTTCCAATAAAAATCTTACCGAAATAAACAGAGGGTCATCAATGACCCTCTGTTTTTGAATCGAGTAAGCTATTCATTTTTCAGGGCGAAGTGACCACTGGTGTCGCTTCTGGTGACGCTACAGGGACAACTTCCATTGAACTGGTGTTGGTTGTCGTTGTAGTGGTTGTAGATGTGGTAGATGATGTTGTACTGCCTGCTTTATTGATAGATTGAACGGTGTTAAATACTGGACGCAAAGACCCATTAGGTGCGATGAGGCTGGTATAGCACAATTCGACAAGGGCTTGCCCAGAACGACTTTGGCAACCATTCAAATTATCGAGGAACATGGGACCCACATAACCGGTTGCATCGCCAATTTCATAAGCGCGTGGTACATAGATGGCTTGTTCGGTCAGGCTGGTATAGCTCACGAAAATATTAATTTGGCTTGGAGGGGCTGTATCTTCGCTTGTACCCCAACCAAATTTAGTTATCCACAACGGTTTATTCGCCACATTATATTTGACCATGAGGGCGCGATAGGCTTCGATATTGTCTTTGAAATAGAACACACCATCTTCAAAGTGTGTCGAAACACCAATCGGTTGTTCACAGCAAGTTGCATCAGGTGGATTTGCCCAACCACCGGGATGTGCGCCGACAGCATCAATGAGGGTTGCACCACGAGAGAGGAGCGATTCCATGAATACGCGGTCATTGATGGCGTTCACACGGTCATTGAAACGGGTTGGTGCAAGCCCTGCAGAGATGACGATTGCGGCATCATCGGTTGTGGTGAGTGCTTGCGATGCCCCACGCAATAACTCAACATAATCGGTATCGCACATACGGCGGTTGCAATTCCAATTACGGCGTAAATTAGGTTCATTCCAAATTTCATAAGCATCCACAACCCCTTTATAGTGAGTGGCGATGGCTGTCACAAAAGTATTGAAATCGGCTAAATCTTTTGGAGGACCGTTTTCATCTTGGCTATCACGCGCCCATGCAGGTGCATTGGTGAGGGTGAGCAGAACTTTTACGCCGATAGCATCGAGTGAACTCACGGCAGAATCGAGGTCACCATAGACAATATTGCCTTTTGTGGTTTCTAGTTCACGCCAGCTAACCACAATTTTTACCCACTGAACATCTAATTGGTCTATCCGTTGAACCACTTCGGCAATCGGTTGACCATCGATAAATAATTCGACACCATAACCAAAACTATCGGTTGGCAAAATGACCGTGGATGGAGTATCAACGACAGGTGTGGCTTGTGGGGTCACTTGGGCAGTGCCTTCGGCTACGGGTTGTGATGTGCCACCTGCGGGCAAATTAATCACTTGCCCAACATACACAATATTGGGGTTGGTGATATTTGGATTCACCGCCAAAATTGCCGCAACTGTGGTGTTATTGCGGGCGGCAATGCGACCTAATGAATCTCCACGCTGGACGGTATATGTCCCACCTGCGGGGGCAGGGGTTGCTGTGGCAGGTACGGCGGTGCTTGGGGCTGGTTGTGTGCCAGCAGAGGCAGGAATCCGTAGGTTTTGACCAACATAAATGAGGCGTGAGTTGGCAATCCCATTTTCTGCCGCCAGTGCTTGAACGGTGGTACGAAAACGAATGGCGATGCGGAAGAGATTGTCGCCTGCTTGTACAACATACGTTTGTTGGGTAGAACTTGGGGCAGGGGTGTTTGTGGGCGCAGGGGTAGAAGTTGGTGCTGGTGTTGGGGTGGAGGCGGGCGTAGATGTTTGCGCGGACACCGTGCCAATCGCCAAGACAAATAAAATAAAGGTTAGAACACTTAAAACAGCGATTCGGCTTTGTCGCATATTTTACTCCTTCGGTTGCAAAACTTAATTCAACACGTTAATCGTTAATCATAGCCCCATATTGGCATTTACGCTACTGAAAATGATAACACCAATTGATGATAAAAGCACATTCTGATGAGTCGTGCTATAATAAAGCTAGTTTAGCAAGGCTTATTGGCACACCCATGTAAGGACAATATAAGCAATGCAACGCAAAATCGTTTTGTTATCTATCCTTTTAGTATGCTTAATGGGGATCATTTCTCCATTATCTGCACAAAGCCGTTCTGTTTTTTTTGAGGAATGGAATATTGATATTTTTAACGTAGACACGACCAATAATGCTTTTTCTGTGCGAGAGACGCTGAAAGTGAGTTTTTCTGGCACTTTCAGATATGGTTCGCGTGTCCTTGCGCTTGAAAATTTGGAGCGTGTTAGCAATGTCCGAGTAACCGAATTGGGGACACCGCTCACTGCAAGTTGCAATGAGACACCCGGTACCTATTGTGTTCAAAATGTGCAAGAAGGATTGTCCATCGTCTATTACTTCACACGCTCAATCACGAATGCCTCACAAGTTTTTGAGATTGAATATGATGTGGACGGCGCTCTGCGGGTGTATGAGGGGGGCGATCAACTTTCTTGGAAAGCGATTCCAGAAGAAAAATATGGTTTTCCTGTGGGGAGTAGTGTGATTACGGTACGCTTACCATTAGGTTATGCCCCGCGTGAAGGAGTAGACCCAATTGTCACTTTTGGCGCGACATCAAACATTCGCGTGAATACAACAATGGTTGTCGCCAGCACCACAGAGACCATCAGCGCCAATAATTATTTTGCAATTCGGTTGCAATATCCACATGACCCAAATGCGCGTAAAGCCGGTTGGCAAGATGCGTTTGATGAACAGCGTGAGTTTGAAGAAAATCAAAAACCTATCCTCGATTTGGCGCTTATCGGCATATCGTTATTAGTGAGTATTAGCGCACCACTGGGCGCATATGCCTTGTGGTATAGCAAAGGTAGAGACCCCAAAATCGGTATTGTGCCAGAATATTTATCTGAGCCACCGAGTAATTTACCCCCTGCGATTGTGGGTACATTGATTGATGAACGCGCCGATTTGCGTGATGTCTTATCTACGGTGATAGATTTGGCACATCGGGGGTATATCGTCATTGAAGAAGACCAAAATAAAGGTCTGTTTGGGTTGCCCATCAGCGAGATTACATTCAAACGTACCGATAAACCGACAGATGATTTGCGGTCATTTGAAAAAGCAGTGGTTAAACGGATTTTTGGTGGCAAACTCGAAAAATCTATGAAGTCGCTCCAAAACAAATTCTATCAATATATCCCAGAACTCCAAAAAGATTTGTATGAGGCGTTGGTAGATGAAAAACTCCTCACGGCAAATCCGAATAATGTCCGTGCGATGTATTCTGGCGGATTAGGTGGGGTGCTATTCTTATTGGCGATTGGCGCGATGGTGCTAAGTATTATCTTTTTATCTGATTACACGTCCACATTCTTATGTTTCCCTGCGGCATTGTTTGTTGGGGCATTGGCGTTCATGATTGGTGGCAATTTTATGCCTCGTAAAACACAATTTGGTGCAGAAGAAGCCGCCAAATGGGACGCATTTCGCCGTTATTTGCAAAATTTGGATAAATATGCACGGGCGGATATGGTTCCAGAACAATTTGAAGCCTATTTGCCATATGCGGTGGCATTTGGGGTGGATAAAGCATGGATTCGACGCTTTAGCCAACTCGATAATGTGCCTGCACCCATTTGGTATTATCCGACCTATCATGGCGGATATTATAGCCGTGGGTATCAGGCTGGGTCGCCTTTGCCGAGCGCGGGAGATGTATTACCCGGTGATATTGCCCGCGCGGGTGGTGGTGGATTAGAAGGGATGGCTGGTGGGTTATCTGGCGGATTAGAATCGCTGTCATCTGGATTATCGAATATGCTTGAATCGGCGGCAAAAACTTTCACTAGTCGCCCACAAAGTGCTTCTAGCGGGTCTAGTGGCAGTTGGTCAAGCGGCGGGTCTAGCTGGAGTGGTGGTGGATTTAGTGGCGGTGGTTTTAGCGGTGGTGGTTCGGCTGGCTTTGGTTGATACACACGTAGAAAGAGGATTTTCGATGAATCAGGGACGTTTAGTTGGGATTCTTTTGATGATTATTGGTATGGGGATTGCCGCATTAGCAGGGCTATTCCTCGCTGTTCGGTCTGGTCAACCTGATACGACTATGATGGGTACAGTTTTAGGCGCAGGATTGGCTTTTGTTGTGGTTGCGCCACTCATCGGCTTTGGCTTTTTCTTGTATATCAAAGGTGGGCAAGATGCCCAACAAGAATCGGTCATGGAAAAACAACGCCAATTGTTAGATATTGTCAAAAGCCGTGGCGAAGTTGGTGTGAATGAATTGGCGCTCGAAATGGGTGTCAAAGTAGATATGGTGCGCGATATGGTGCATCAATTGGTGGGGTTACAAGTCTTTAGTGGTTATGTGAATTGGAAAGAAGGCAGATTATTTTCTGCGGATGCCAAACAATTGCGCGACTTGCAGAAATGTAAAAATTGCGGTGGCGATATTCAATTGGTGGGCAAAGGGACAGTCCAATGCCCATACTGTGGCACAGAATATTTCTTGAATTGAGAGGATTTTAGCTAATGTCTGATTTATACGAAAAAATTGTGAGCCAGCGTGGGTCATTTGAACGCTTGATTGCGCGATTACCCGGTTTTAAGGGGTATCAGGACAAACAGGCTCGCCGTACTGCCGACAGAATGGTGCGTGAGTATATTGCAGGGGAATTGGATAAACGTATAGACCGTCTTATCCGCCTCGAAAAATTGTTATTGGATGTGGACGGCGGGATGTCGTATATGCCCCGTACCCGTTCTGCTAAGAGTAGAATGCAATTGTATCGAGATAAAATTTTTACCCAAGCACCCGGTTACGACGGGATGTGGGCGCAGATGAAAATTGGTGCAGAAGAACTTGAGAAAATTTACTCATTTGATGAAGCGCATATTGGTTATGCCGATAAATTTGATGAGGCGCTCGATAAATTTGAGCAAGCGATTTTGAGCAAAGAAAATTTGGAACAGGTCATTTGGGATTTGGAAAGCCTCGCTAGTGAGGCGATTGAGGCATATGACCTGCGCGATGAAGTGTTGACTAATTTAAGCAAAACGGTATAAGGAGTATAACTGATGCCACGTATTATTGATGTCATTGACCATGTGAATGTTGCCGATGATGAACTCATCTGGCGTGAGCCACAAGACCGAGAAGGGGATTTTCGGTTTGGGTCGCAATTGATTGTGAATGAAAGCCAAGCGGCGGTATTTGTGCGGGCTGGGCAAGCCTTAGATGTGTTTGGACCCGGACGGCATACCCTCTCGACCGCAAACCTGCCAATTTTGTCGAGTATTGTTGGGTTGGCAACCAGTGGGCGCACACCCTTTACTGCCTATGTGTATTTCATCAATTTGCGCGATATGCCTCAAGTAGGGTGGGGGACATCTAAACCGATTTACCTCCGTACCAATACAGGGCTAGGTATTACACTATTACGCACACATGGCATTATGGATATTTCTATCTCTGACCCGATGATGTTCCTCAAAAAATATGGTGTAAACCGCGCACTCACCACCATGCGCGACATCAAAGACCGCATTCAGACCATGCTCTTGGGCGAAATTAATAATCTGTTGCTCAAATCGGGCGCACAAGACCTCATGGAAGCCAACGGTATTTTAGATGAAATTGAAGGCGCATTACTTGCCAAAGTGAACGAAAAATTCGCCGAAATTGGTATGAAGATTCGCGCCTTTGAAGCTAATCCATTCGATACTGTGAATGTTCCCATTGAA
>CALDGT010000890.1 GCA_937942935.1 uncultured Chloroflexota bacterium
ATCTACCACAAATAAAATGAGGTTAGAGGCTCGGCGCACACGCACTTTGCGTTGCAAATCCCCTTTATTCAGCGCATAAGCCATGCGCCGTTCTTTTTTCTCTTTTTCGCGTTGGATTTGGAAGGGCGCGGCGGCACGCAGGGTCGCATCAAATGCGATGTCAGTGGGGTTATCCCCCGCAGGACGCGCACGGACATAACGCCCACGTTTGCGGTCTGTTTTGGTATAAGACCGCCGTCCGCTACTCTTGCGGGTGAGTTTATCAAGCGGGGTATTCAATTTGCGTGTGGTAAATTCTTGCGATGGGTCAACCTTTTTGCCACCTTCCCACCAATTTGCATCCTGATTTTGGAACGCATTTTGTGGGGAAGGTTGGCTTTGGTTGACATCGGGCGTAGATTGTTCGCCCGTTTCACCTATTTCTTGGCTTTTTTTTTGCTATCAGTTTGTTGGTTACTATTTTGCCCTTGCTCAACTTGCCCTTCATCGCCTTCTTCAAGAGTCGCTTCGACTTGTTCAAGGTCGCTGGAGAGGGTTTCCATATTCACATAAGCATCGGCAAAAGGACCACGTTTGAGGCGGTGCGGAATCGCCAGTTCAATTGCCATGAGGATGTCATCACGGGTGATGCGGTCACGCCCTTCATAGGCGGCATGTGCGCGGGCGGCTTTTAGGATGACCAAATCGGCGCGGTGTCCATCTATCCGCATATTGCTGGTCATCATGGCAATCATCAGAATATCACGTTTGGTATATTTCACACGGTCTACCAATTCACGCGCTTTGGCTATTTTATCGCCTAACGCTTTTTCTGAGTCTGCCCATGCCTTGCGGAAGGCTTCTGGGTCAGTTTCAAATGCGATATGACGCTCAACAATATCCATCCGTTCACCTGCGGTATTGATGCCATGCACTTCTACCGACAACGCAAAACGGTCTAATAATTGTGGTCGCAAATCACCTTCTTCTGGGTTCATCGTCCCAATCAAGATGAAACGGGCAGGGTGGCTAAAGCTAATGCCTTCGCGCTCTACCACATTCACACCCATTGCGGCGCTATCGAGGAGCAAATCTACCACATGGTCATCGAGTAGGTTCACTTCATCCACATATAAAATGCCACGATTCGCCGCCGCCAAGACCCCGGGGTCAAAATGACGTTCCCCGCGTTGGATGGCTTTTTCAATATCAAGTGTCCCGACCACACGGTCTTCGGTGGCGCTCACTGGCAAATCAATAAAGCGAATTTGACGATGCTCAATCGGTGGTGGTGTGCCATCGCCATACCGTTCACGGCTAATATCTGACCACGCATCAGGATGACGTGGGTCATCATTAAATGGCGAATCGGCAATGACTTCAATTTCGGGTAATAAGGCGGCAAGGGCGCGGGCGGCGGTGGATTTGCCTGTCCCACGTTCCCCACGAATAAGAACACCGCCAATTCGCATATCAATCGCATTCAAGATGAGGGCGCGTTTCATACGCTCTTGACCAACGATGGCGGTAAACGGATAGACATAGGCTTTTCTGGTCATGTGTTGTGTCCTATAAATTGGCAACAATCGCAATTTTTATTATACGACACTTTTTGAATAAATTTAACAGCCCAATATATGCCATTTTGATGTGTTTCATAATCTCGCCCTTTAACAAATATGCGGTATTATCAAGATAATAATGAGGTGGGATTCAGAGGATAAAATATGGTTGCAACAACATACTTCTTAATTATTTTCATGACAGCAATCGCTTCTGCCATCCTCACTATCTACGCATGGTCACGGCGTAACGCTTTTGGAGGCATCCCATTTTTGCTCATCATGTTATCTGGGACATTTTTGGTGGGGTTCAGCGTGGTGACACTCTTATCCTCTAATCGTGAAAGTGCCTTCGTTGCTCACCAAATCCAAAATTTTGGGGTAGACTTTGCCTCTGTGCATTTATTATTTTTTACCCTCATTTATACCCATAAAGTTCAACGTATCCGTTTAGGATTTATATTCGTCTGTTATAGCATCGCTATGTTCGATTTTGTGATTATCATGACCAATCACATTCATGGATGGCACTATAAAGCATTTAACATTATTCGCATAAATGATTTTTCGTTCAGTGTCCCGATTTATAATTGGTGGTTTTATGTCCACCTCTTCATCAATAGCATGTTTATTTTGCCTGCAACAATTTTTTTATTGGTCTCGCTTCGTCACTCACAAGGTGTTTTTCGTCGTCAACAGTTAGCTATTTTAGTCGCTGTATTGTTTCCACTCCTCACCTCATTCATCACCTCATTCCTACGCGGGATATGGGGCGATACCATTTTACTCTCGCATCTATTTAGCATTAGCTTTGTCGTTTCTGCGCTCATCTTTACCAAAACACTCATCAGTGACCAATTCTTGGCAATTAGCCCCATCGCGCATCCCCTTATTTTAACCACCCTCCCAGAAGGGATTATCATCATAGACCAATATCGTCGTATCATTGAGCTCAATCCGATTGCACGAGAAATTAAACAACTCAAAGAAGGGGAACACATTGGTGATTTTGTAGATGTTATTTTTCCTGAATTAAAATCGTTGTCATTAGGTGATATTTTCACGACTCAAATGCCAAGCCAATCGCAACTAACCCATTTGGAATATCACCCCAAACCGTTATACCGCAAAAATCAGATGATAGGCACACTCATCATCCTGCGGGATGTCACACGGCAAAAACAAGCACAACAACATGAGCTAGAATTGGCACTCGAAAAAGAACGGGTTGCCCTGCTCACCAAATTCATCGAAAAAGTCTCGCATGAAGTCCGCACACCCTTATCTATCATCCGCAATAGCGCCTACCTGATTCATCGTATCCCAGATGTAGATAAACGAACAGAAAATACCGAGCAAATAAAATCACAAGTTCAGCGTATTAATCGACTTGTAGATATGATGCTCAAATTAACACACCTCGAAAACACCAAACCCGCGATTGCCACTATTCATATTCACGACTTTTTAGCCGATATTTGCGCCGATTGGCAAACAAAAATCAGCACACATCGTATTGTATGTGAATCATCCGCCTCATTACCCCCGATTCAAGCCGATGCACACTTTTTAGCTGAGGCATTAAACGAATTGATACACAATGCTATTCATTTTAGCCCGCCCAACAGCACCATCACATTATCTGCATCTGTTCAATTGGAGATAATGCTTATCGCGGTTGCAGATGAAGGAAAAGGCATTGAACTAGAAAAAATTGGTGGCATCTTCGATAAATTTTGGCAGGGTGATTTTTCGCAAGGGCTAGGATTAGGCTTGCCATTTGTTAAACAAATCGCGCATTTACACGGCGGAGATGTGAGTGTGCAAAGTGAGATGGGCAAGGGAAGCCGATTTAGTATTCGCCTGCCTATCTCATAATATGTTATGGGGTTTGAATGGGGGAATAAATGGTGATAAAGGGTCGAATGAGGATTAACACTTGCCTATCATTACGCGGTTTGTCATCGGTCAGGTCTATGAGCCATTCCAAACTGGTGCGCCCTTCAGAAAAATTTGCATATAATTCATGACTAGGGTCTATTGCGCCATAAACAGAAATCACCGCGATAACAGGGTCGCCAACACCCAGCGCAATCGGCTCTTGTGCGGTTGGCGATATAAATCGTTGCCCTTCTTCATCAAATTGAATACTAATCGCAGGGTCGCTATCTGGGATACCCACATCAAGCCAAATAACATCACCAGCGGCGGGTGGCAACCCAATAAATGCACCTGTTTCATCTATGGCAGTAATACTGGCAGAGCTTTGTATTTCCACATGAATAGTTGCCCAGTTTTGGGTGGCTACAACAGGAAATGATAGCATTGCAAAATAGCGGGGTGGTTGTTCTGTCCATGTTGGGTCGTGGGCAATGTCAGTTATCACCCCTACAATATACCCCGCATCGCGCCATTGGGTGGTTCTGGTATCCACCGCAGGCACATCCGAAATATACACCCCAAAATCGAGCGGGTTGCCATCCACATCTACCAATTTCGCCAAATGTTCCCAATCCAATTCGATAGTGACTGGGTCTGCATCAGGGTAAAAGGTCGCCCCTGCGTCACCAAATCGGCGATTCACGGTAATGGTATCTGGAAAATTCGCTTGTAGATCGGCTTGTGATACAGTTGCCATGCCATTGAGCAGTTCATAACTCGTGGTCACATAGCGCGAAAATACCCATCCTTCTACCCCATTCGAGAGACGCACCTTGTACCAGATGCGGGTGTATTCCATCAATTCGCCATCAACCGTGCGCCCGATGAGTTCTGCGCTTTCACCATCCGCCAACACACCTAATTTTTCAGATGTGCTATTCGATTCGGCGCGGACATTCACATTTTGGAGCGCAATAACGGTTAAAGTCGCCTCGATTTGGGCAGATACAACACTGATGCTGATAAATAGGGAAAAAATAACGACAAAAATCATCCATTTGTATCGCATGTAGTTTATCCTTGTTTGATTCCAATTGAGTTGCTAATAGTGGTTATAGCGCCTTTTGAGGAGATACGCAAATGATTTCAACTGGCTGGATTTTTAAGTCGGTTGCACCCCAACCCCTTACAAATTGTAAGGGGTTGACAACGAATTTCATTATAAATACCCACTATTTAGTTGAGTAATATATTTATAAATTTAAGATTCCCCTAGCGCAAAAGCCACCGCCGCATTTGCATGAATCACGGTTGTATCGAAGGTGGGGATTGGGCTATGTTCGGGTTGGATGAGCATCCCAATTTCAGTACATCCTAAAATGACCGCTTGTGCGCCATTTTGCGCCAGCAATTCAATTTGGCGGATATACCCCTCGCGGGATTCCTCACGGATAATGCCATGCACCAATTCATCGAATATCACCCGATTCACCAATTGTCGCCCATCGGCATCGGGCAACACAACACTTAACCCATAATTATCAATTAAGCGCCCACTATAAAAAGTCTCATCCATGGTGAAGCGCGTACCGAGTAACCCCACTTGTGAATATCCAGAAGCGCGAATGGCGTCTGCGGTGGCATCGGCAATATGTAAAAAGGGGATGGGAACGGCATTGATAATCGCATCAGCGACTTTGTGCATGGTGTTGGTGCATAACACGATACATTCCGCGCCCCCCCGATACAAATTTTGTGCCGATTTCGCCAATAAATCGGCGGCATCATCCCAACGCCCCGTTTGTTGCATGGCTTCAATGTCGGCAAAATTGACCGAGTGCATGATACAATCGGCGCTATGATACCCACCGAGTCGTGTGCGAATCCCTTCGTTGATGAGTTTATAATAATGCAGGGAAGATTCCCAACTCATACCACCGATTAAGCCAATGCGTTTCATGCTGTTTTGCCTCTCATCATCTGATAATATCCAACTCACATGCTATCATCAGAAAGAATCGAGCAGTAGTTCCAAGAATAGCCATAATAATCGTATGGAAATCATTGAAAACTATCGGTTGAATGGACTTTCCTTTATGCCTTATAATCGTGTGCATAATGTCACTTATGAAAATAGAGAGTATTCATGTCTGGACAACCAAAAAATCCCGCACCTGTAGACCCCAATTTATATACCGAAGACTATTTTCTCCATGCCTGCGAGGGTTATGATGAATTTGTCCAAACCGAGGGCGAACATCTTTCTCGGCGGTTATCTGCCGCATTCGCACTAGCAGAAGTGCGGGCAGGCATGACCATTTTGGATGTCGGTTGTGGTCGGGGTGAAATCCTCAAACATTGTGCCAAACTCGGTGCAGATGCGTTTGGTGTAGATTATGCACCAGTCGCGGTGCAAATGTCGCAACAGGTATTAGGGAATTTAACCGATGCCGATGGCAAGACAGGCATTGGTTTGGCAGATGCCAAAAAATTGCCCTTCCCAGATAAAGCCTTTGACCGTGTGCTGATGTTTGATGTGGTCGAACATCTTCACCCGTGGGAATTGCACCAAGCCTTATTAGAAGTGCGCCGTGTTTTGAAAGATGATGGCATGTTCATCGTCCATACCGCCCCGAATATTTGGTATGACCGTTATGCCTATCCTGTTGTGCGCCGTATTCGCCAAATGATGGGTCAGGGGGAAAATTATCCTAAAGACCCTCGTCAATTTTTGGTGGAACATAATGAGCATGTGCATGTGAACGAACAATCTTTATGGAGCATGGGGCGCACACTCAAACAAGCAGGATTTAAGAGCAAAGTGTGGCTAGATAGCCCACCCCAAAAACGCACAGAAAATCCGGTGTTCGCCATATTCCGCAAAGTATTGTTTGATATTGCCCCGATGCGTTGGTTTTTTGAGCGTGAGGTGTTCGCAGTCGCATCAAAAATTCCGTTAGTAGAGTAAGGATAACTGGTCGAGCATGTCTTATCGTGATAAACGCCCTGTAGATGAATTAACAATCGAAGAGTTGGA
>CALDGT010000891.1 GCA_937942935.1 uncultured Chloroflexota bacterium
GTATTAGTATTATTTTATGAATATTTGGCATAAATAAAGAATCCAGATGATTCCCAGACACCAATGCTACGCCCACAAGATGCCATCCCAACACCCCTCGCTACACCAACCGCTATTGCAGGGCGCGAATTATCGGTTGAATTGAATAATCTCACGCATAATATTGGCTTGCCAGACCAAACCGATTTGGGAATGCGAATTAGCACACGTATCACTGCGACAGGTTTGATGGGGCAAGAATTGCGGATTGCCATATTCTTTTTTTGGGCAGATGGCACACCGATTTCCGCAGAAAATGCACACCCGCGTAATCGCGCACCGAATGGTCAATTAACCATTCAACAATTGCTTACACCGGGGTATCCGAATACCTTATGGGATGATTATTGGTTTTGGTTGCCTTATGTGGCATTTCCCGCGCAGTCGAGTGGGAGTTATGAGGCGTATATTGAGGCGCAAATTGGCTTAGAGGGGATGGGTTTTTCGGCTTGGTCGGTGCGCTTGCCGTTTACATTGAATTATCCGTAGTATAATAACTTTAGGTGGAATTGAGGATGTAATAAATTGAAAACACGGTTATATTTGCGACAATAATTTATCTAAAGAGATAGTTCTTCCCTCTACATAGTCCTCTAATGCCTCATTTGCCATTTTTTCTAATAAATCTGCGGATTGTGCGAATTGCAAATCCCACATCAATTCGTCTTGTAAAATATGCAACATATCTGCTTCACCCGTTGTTTCTATAAAACCCTCTAAATTGAGTAATGTGAGCAGATGTTTGGCAATAATATCTTGTGTGTTATCCGATAATTTCTTTGCCTCGTCTATTGCTTTTTTTAGTAATTCTGTCATTTTAATAACCATCCTTTAGTCTTTTATAAATTTTATTATAGAAAATTTTCGTGGCTTGTAAATCAGCGACCCCTAACCACATCTATATAGCATAATGATGGAGGATGATTATGGGATATGGTGCAGAGATTTTAATGCAGGTTAGCTTATGGGATGGCGTGAGCGCACATCCGCATCGCTTTGGCGGGACAGAGTTTCGGTTAGGAAATGTGGAAATTGGGCATATTCATGGCAATCACATGGCAGATTTGCCCTTCACCCGCAAGATTCGTGAGGTATTGGTTGCTGATGGCGAAGCGGATGTACATCATCTGCTCCCCGAAACAGGTTGGATTAGTTTTTATCTGCGCCGTGATTCTGATGTGAATCAGGCGGTGA
>CALDGT010000892.1 GCA_937942935.1 uncultured Chloroflexota bacterium
TAACAATGCGCCAATTTCACAAATTGCAAGTGAAGGGTTGCTCATTGTGGGTTTGGCATTCGTCAGTTTAACCGCATTTTATGGAATGCGGTATTACAGTGGCATCATCGCATTTCGGACAAATTATGACATCCGCGCAACATTATTCGATAATTTGCTCAAACTAGAGCAAGATTTTTACCAACATTATCCCACAGGCGACATCATCTCACGCATGTATAGTGATGTATTGATGATATGGCGCTTGATGGTCATGGGATTTAGTCGGACAGGCAGTTCATTTTTCATCTTAGGGATGACCTTCATCCTCATGGCAACGGTACATTTCCCCCTCAGCATCCTCGTATTTTTGGTGTTGACAGTCTCAACCAGTTTTCAAATTCGTGCGGGGGCGGCGCTTGCGCCCATGTTCGAGAAAGTCCAAGACCAAGGGGGTGTAGTCGCGGCATTTGTGCAAGATTCTGTGAGTGGTATTCAGACCATCAAAACCACTGGTAATGAAGCTGGGATTGGTGGCAAATTTTTACACGAAAATAAAACTTTCCGCGCCAAATGGTTATTCTTCAAACGGCGTAATGAGCCTGTCGGCTTATTGCCAAATGCCATCAGTGAGACAACCGCCGCAATTGTCGTATTGGGTGGAGGCATTTTAACCATCAATGGCGATATGACATTGGGGAATTTTACCCAGTTCTTTCTGTATTTGGGTGTGATGACCAATGCCCTGCTCAATTTGGGTGTGATTTATCAACGGATTCAGCAAACATCAGGCGCACTCGCACGGCTCACCCCCTTGTTACGCCATCCAACCATCAAAAGCCCTGCCAATCCAAAGGCGTTAGCGCATGTGCGCGGGGAAATTGAATTCCATAATGTGGGTGTGAATCTTGAGGGCAACTGGATTTTACGCAATGTCTCGCTCAAAATTCCCGCAGGGTCCGTTATGGGCTTAGTCGGACCGACAGGATGCGGAAAAAGTATGCTCGTCAGCCTCATTTCACGGGTGATAGACCCCACAGAAGGCTATATCACACTCGATGGTGTAGATTTGCGTCATTTAGATTTAGAGGCATTGCGCCGTAGCAGTGCGTATGTGCCACAATCCACATTTTTATTTAGCCAAACCCTAGAAGAAAATGTGCGAATGGGGGACGATGCCATTGCTACAGATGCGCTAAATCAAGCCATCCTTATTTCGCGCATGTCGAATGACTTGCCACAATTGCCAAATGGGTTAGAAACACTGGTGGGTGAGCGCGGGGTGATGTTATCTGGTGGGCAAAAACAACGGGTGGCAATCGCCCGCGCCATCATCCGTGACCCCGAAATTTTGGTTTTAGATGATGCCTTATCGAGTGTAGACACCCATACTGCCGCCGATATTTTGGGTGATTTGCGGATTGTACTCAAAAGCCGTACTAGCATCATCATCGCACACCGTATCGCAACTGTGAAGGATGCTGATTTTATTGTGGTGATGGATGACGGAAAAATCATCGAAAGTGGGACACATCAAGAATTATTGGGACAAAATGGGATGTATGCCCGCATGGTAGACCGTGAACTAAAACAAGATGAAAAAGAGGTGGTGGCATGAGCGCACAAGTTAAAATCAACCGCCAAGATATTTATACCAATGTCAGCACCAAATTAGATGACAAATACCTCATCTTGATGTTACTCGGATTTTTGCGCCCATATGTGGCACAATTGCTCATCGTATTTGTGATGCTCATTGGTGTGACGGCTGTATCATTATTACCCCCGTACTTGCTTCAGTTGGCGGTGGATGGTCCTATTTTATCTGAAGATATAAATGGGCTTATCCCCTATGCCCTGTTATATGTGTTGTGTGTGCCAACCTTGTTTGCCTTGCGCTTTGGGCATATTTATCTGCTCCAAACAATTGGTCAAAACGCACTGGCAGATTTGCGTCAACGCATGTTTGAACACATCATGAAACAAGATATGCGCTTTTTCAATAAAACCCCTGTCGGGCAATTGGTAGCACGCATGTCGAGTGATATTGAAGCCCTAACAGAATTGCTTTCGACCAGCATCGTGATTGTGGTCAGCAATCTCATCACGCTAGTGGGGATTATTTGGGTGATGTTCACCCTCAATT
>CALDGT010000893.1 GCA_937942935.1 uncultured Chloroflexota bacterium
AGACTAAATTTTTGGCGCTGGTGGGTGATAGTTTCATCCTTGCCAATGATTTCAATATCGTGAATACGGTCAGTTTTGAAGGTTCTTAAATCGTCACGGTCAGAAGCCCATGCAATGATGTATGTACCATCACTTAAAATGGCTGGCTCAATCCAAAAAATGGCGATTTTATAATACTCCAACTCGCTTTGGCGGGCTTTTTGATAAGCAATCCTCACCACACTATCTGTTAGCCATGCCTGAATCAAAATTTCCCAAACCCGATTGTGATTCTCTGGCATAGGACGTTCTTTTTCGAGGTATTGCACCGATTCATGTAACAGGCTCACCAAATCGGGGCGCTGGAGGGCATCGGTAATGCGATTGAGGGCGCTAATCATAAAGTGTGGGGCGCGACTGGTTTGGCGGATATATCGGCGGAGTGCTAAATAAATGATAACTGCCTCTTTTGGTGTGAGCGATAACCGATATTGACTGGTAGCAAATTCCAACCGATACCGACCACGCTCTGGTTCTGTAATGATGTAACCGTCATCCATCAATTCGTGGATATACCGATATGCGGTTGATGGGTTACATGCTAAGGCATCCGCAAGTTCTTGTGTAGACATACCGTCACGGTGTTGTCGTAATAAAGAGATAGTTTTTTCGAGTAATTTTTGCTTATTTGTCATATTATTTTACATTTCATGCAGTGCAATTTCCCAACCTAAATCTATTATAACTAATATTGATTGCAAAACCTGCAATCAACCGGTTACAAAATCTTAATTATTGCAATAAGAGGGTGTTCATACTCGCCCTGTATGATTTTATATTTGATACAGGACGAGCAAAATTATGATGCTTGATAAGAGGGAATATTATTTATCTTCGCCGTACAATTGTTGGTAATCTGAATCTGGAATTTCAATAACGAGTGTCATCGCTTCTGTGCCGTTGAGAACCGCGTCTAAATCTTCAAAGAATTCCTTTTTGTTTAAGGAATAATTCATCCGTGCGCCTGGACGCACCATACCCAAACGCCCAAGTAGCTCGGCGCGGGTTAAAAAACGGCGTTGAATAGGAGCAGGCAATTCCTGTTTTTTATCCCCACTTTTTAGGATAATGGTGATGGGTTGTCCAAGCCGTTTTTCCTCTGTATCTAAACGACGGTTTATTTTGCGGGCTTGTAGCCAAGCCAAAAATGCAACAATTGCACTCACAATACTGAGAATATCTGCAAATGGGCTAATGAATTCCATAATGATTCCTTTCTATCACTTATTTATCTCACTTGGTTTAGGTAAAACCGGTCTATTTGTGTATTCATTCGGCTCAATTGTCATATACGAGAACCATTTATTTTTAGGATTTTCTACACAGCGAGCGAACATGGTGATTAATTCTTGAATGCGCTCATCCTTATTGAAATCGACACCAATTTTTTGTAAAGCGGTTTTGAACACATTAATATAGGTGTCCCGTTGTGATGAATTTTGCGGTTCATGCCACCGACCATCATCCCCAAACAATTTTTTATAACGTTGCTTGCGCTGTGAAATATATAAAGTCGGCGCGAGTTTAACCATGCCCAACCCATAGGGCTTCGCCATGCCGAGCATGTGGTGACGGTTGCCATCTGCTGTATCATCCAGCGATAATGCCCATGCCAATGCGCCCAGTTCCGCATCGGTCAGGTTTTCAAAATACACGCGGAAGGTAAAGGTGAGTCCTTCACGCAAAGGTTTGAAAGGAACATCGACTTTAGGGCGCGGTGTATAATTCTTTTCGGTTGCTGGTAATGTATCCAATGTGACACGCTTGCGCCAATACAACTTGTATCCACGAATTCGTTTGCCATTTCCATAATGTAAAAGATTTGCTTTGGATTTGATGGCATCCTCTGGTTGCTCCAGATAATGCTGAAAAGTCGTGGGTTTGGGTGCGCCTAAAATACGGATAATTTCTTTTTCATACTGGATGTCACCACTCACATATGTGGCGCTGGTGAATGAAACACGCCCCGCATAGGCAATTGGTGTGCGTTTTTTGCCATCCTCTTTTGATTCAGATACATAGCCGAACATGGCATCAACGTAATCCGCGAAATTAGGGTCCATTAATTCTTTTGGAACGAGGTCGCGCGGACTAACTGCACGATTATCTTGATTAAAATGGGCTACTCTAAAATTTGGGGTATGACCAATGCTACGAATGGCGTTTTTATCGTCAAGGATATAAAAAATAACTCGACCTTCTCTCAAGAAGCCCCAATCTTTATCAAAGTAAGGATTGTGTTCGGTATCTTTTTGGAATGGAGATAACCCTTTTTTATAATCTTCAATTACCTCATTTGGTATTTGTAATAATTTTCCGGGTAATGGTTGTCTGACTAAAGTAAAACATTTGCGTGGACTTTCACCCGATTCGTTTGTTTCTTTCATATTACCCGTACAAACCAGCGTTGCTGTTACAGATTCATGTGGCTTAGGAGACCAAACATCCCCAATCCATTTACCCCTTTTTCCATTCATCTCTTTATAACAAACATCAAAAGATGTAACTTGATATTCGTTATCGTTAAAAGGTCGAAAACCGTCTACTCCTGTTATATCTTTTTCCTTCACAATCGCAAATGAATCGCCACCAAAATTTTGTGCTGGCTGAATTGACCATATATTTTCCTTACTTAGCCTTAAATAACCTGCCCGAACTTTTTTACCTGCATGTGTTCTGGAATTTAACTCCCCCATGATGTCGGCATAAGGTTTTTTAAGTGGATTGTTATTCTCTGCAGCAACGGCACGGAAGAAAATTTTATTTGCATCATCCACGAAGTGCATTTTGCCAAAGGTGATAATTTCTACAATGGCGCGAATCATCCCGCGCAGGCTGGAGCCAGGGATAACAGGTTTGTCGTTTAACATAAACGGCATTGTAATTTCTATGTCATCAGCATCGGTGTATTTTCGCATCCCACGCACGAATAGCGGAGTTTTAGTTTCGAGGGTGACATCAAAATACCCTGTGT
>CALDGT010000894.1 GCA_937942935.1 uncultured Chloroflexota bacterium
ACCCTCTATCTGAGCAATACAGACCTTCTACCCTACTTCCGTAGCCCGTTTTATCCTGTCATATTGGGACGCGCACAAGATTTGATGACCTATACCCGCGTGGAAATTATCGAATTACAACGTGCAGAGCAAGCCTTTTATACAGGTACATTGCTCACCCTCATGCAATCGGCACAAATCGGTGGACATTCATTTGCTGTGCAAATGCCTCGCTATATTGATGAAAATCGGCGTACTTATTGGGGGCAATATGCTGTTTTGCCTGATGAGAAAGGCGTATCCCCCGTTATCTATCCCACAACGGGGTCACTTGATTTTGGCAATATGGATATCTGGATTGACCCAGAAGCCGATGCGCGTCATCCCTATAAAAAAGAGTTACAACGTGGGGTTATTTGGCATGACTGGACAGATTAAGATTCCCAACCGTCTCAATCCAACACATATTAACTACCTGCTCGCAAAAAGCAAAGAACTCAGTGAGGATAAAGTCAATGGTGATACACTTGCACAACATACTTGGGATGTATTATCTCGTCTTGCGGATATGAAGCGTTTACACCTCCATATGGATGCAGACCATTTCTGGGAACACCTATTTTGGGGGTGTTTTTTGCATGATTTTGGCAAAGCCGCCAGTGGTTTTCAGGAGCGTTTACGCGATAATAAAACTCCTAATCAATGGTCAGAAGGCAAACATCGTCATGAAATTTTGTCATTGGCATTTGTAGATGGTTTATTCCCAAATGAACATCCCGACCGTTTTTCGATTATCTGCATCATCGCTACACATCATAAAGATTTGTACCATAAGGATGATAAAGGAAGCATTTTTCGTAAATATGGGCGTAGAAATCGTGGAAACGATGAATTAAATCGCATCCAATTTTTGATGAGTCAATTATCCGATAATGTCATATCGGATTTATGGGATTGGATTGAACAATATGCAATACACTGGCAGCAATATTTTGATTTAGGCAATCAATCTGCTATATCATTCACTGTCAATCGTATTTGTTCAGCAGAATCCATTATATCTACTTTGAATGAAATGAGTGATTGGGTTAATGCAAATGAAGATGGTGATATAAAACCGGATGACAAACACCTTGCCATGCTCTATCGGGGGGCAATCCTTGCCTCTGACCACAGTGCCAGCGCGGGCGTTGGACAGTTCCCCAATATGGCACTCACATCCGACCACGCCATGAAGCCGTTTCATCGGTTGGCTCAAAAACTGAACCAGTCGCCACATGACCTGATGCGCTCACATCAGCAAGAGATGCAACACATCCCACTCGGACACACCATCATGGTCGCGCCAACCGGTAGCGGAAAAACCGAAGCCGCATTGCTTTGGGCGACAACTCAAATGCGCCACCGTCCATCTGCACGCCTATTTTACA
>CALDGT010000895.1 GCA_937942935.1 uncultured Chloroflexota bacterium
GTGCGCCTCGCCCCGCCGAAGCCGAGTTTTTTACGATGAATACCAATCCAGAACGGGCTGGTGAAAAAGCGGCAATGGAGCAAAATCAATATTATGCAGATGTCTCGGCAAGCATCCAACTCGCTACCGAAGAAGCACTCATCGCCATTGTGAAGCATTTGCATAAGACCACAGGTATGAAACACTTGGTGATGGCGGGTGGTGTTGCGCTCAATACCAAAGCCAATTATCGCTTGCTCGCAGAAACACCATTTGAAGAAATTTATATCCAACCTGCCGCAGGTGACGATGGCGGGGCGCTCGGTGCGGCATTGTGGGCGCATTATATCGTGATGAATAATCCGCGTGATTGGGTCATGCCTCATGCGTATTGGGGACAAGGGTTCTCTGAAGGCGAAATCCGCGAATTTTTGGATACAAATAACATCAAATATGAGCAATTTTCGGATGATAGCAAATTGTTAGATGTGGTCGCAGAATCGCTCACAACCGAAAATGTAGTCGGGTTCTTTCAGGGACGGTTTGAATGGGGTCCTCGGGCATTGGGCAACCGAAGCATTTTGGCAGACCCACGTAGCGATGCCATGAAAGAGGTTGTGAATACCAAAATCAAATTCCGTGAGCCATTCCGCCCATTTGCGCCTGTGATTTTACGAGACCGCGCGGCTGAATATTTTGATTATCCCGATGTCGAAAAACATGAAGCGCCACGTTATATGTTGATGGTCGCGCCGATTAAAGAAGATAAGCAAGATAAAATTCAAGCGGTGTGTCACATGGGGACAGGGCGCTTGCAGACGATTGAGCGCGAGACGAACCCCCGTTATTACGGCGTGGTTGAGCGATTTGGTCAAATCACGGGTGTGCCTGTGGTATTGAATACATCGTTTAATTTGCGTGGTGAACCGATTGTCACCACACCCAAAGAAGCCTTTAATACCTTCAAAAACAGCGATATTGATATGCTGGTGTTGGAGAATTTCTTAGTCCGCAAACCTTATTAGTGAGTAGTGTAATGAGTTCAGAAACAGCAGTTAAACACGAAACACCATTCTCGTTAGCCGATGCGATTGCGCTCGGTAGCGCGGTTTTAGTCCTTGTTGGATTTGTAATTTTGCCATTTTGGGCGAATGGTAATGGATTTGCCCACCTAGGAGACCATCGCATTTTTCTCTTGATACCGATTGTTGCTGTTGTCGGCGCGATTTTTGCGTTGATTGCCCTCACTAACATTCGGATGCGCCCTATGTCACCATCCTTGATTTTTATCACAGGGTTACTTGGACTTTTGGGATGCGGTTTGCCTGTTTTGCGTGTTTTGGCGGGGCAAGATGCTCAAGCAACTGTTTTGAGTGATGTGGCAAATATCGGATTTTATTTGACCGTCATCGGATTTTTGGGATTTTTGATTCAATCCTTTATCAAACGCCCTGCTTTGCCAGAAGGTGTGAGTGGCTACAACGAAGATATCATGAGCCGTTTAGGGACAATGGGCGAATTGATGCGCTTTTTGTGGAAACGCAAACTGTATTGGATGATGCCGATGGTGATTGTGTTATTCTTGTTTGCGGCGCTCATCATCGCTGGTAGTGCAGGTGGTCTTGCTCCGTTCATTTATACGTTGTGGTAAGGGGCGACTGATGAATAATGAATTGTTAGTATGGGGCATTGTGATTGTTTTTGCCCTGATTTTTGGACCCTTAACAGCACGTAGTTCGATGCGCCGTGATAAAATTCATGGTGGTACTATGGCACAAATCTTTCATGGTTTGGCTTGTGTGGTGATGATGATGGTATTGCCCCTTATCTTGGGGAGTATCTTTATCGGTCATAATGCGGGTTATGGGATTGTTGTTGGGCTTGGATTGATTGCTATATGCGGTGGGTTGCTTGTTGTCTTTGCGACATTTGAAAATGCCCCTCGTGAAGCATATCTAAAAACACTCAAACCAAAAGAAGACACAGGCTGGACAGCCGAAGACGCTTTGAAATCTGGGTTATAATCAAAAACAGGGGTTTGCCCCTGTTTTTGATTTATGCTAATACGTCTTCTTTGATTGGTGCTTGTGCTTGCTCTTGCTGACGAGTTGGTGCTGTTTCGTTGATAATAATTCGCACAGAACGGTCGTAGGTGATGTAGTTCCATACCCAATTGACAAACACGGTCACACGGTTGCGGAATCCCATGAGCCAAACCAGATGTAACCCAAGCCATGTCACCCATGCAAAAAAGCCTGATAATTGCACTTTATTGAAAGGATATGCCACTGCTCGCCGTCTGCCGATGGTTGCCATAATTCCCTTGTCACGATAGATAAACTCGGTTTGAGGTTTATTGGTTAGCCGATTGATGATATTTTGGGCAACCTGCTTGCCTTGTTGTTGGGCAACCGGAATCACTTGAGCATATGGTTTTGATTCTATATCTAACAAATAGGCAATATCTCCGACAGCATATATATTGTCTAAGCCAATCACTTCTAGGGTTGGCTGAACTGGAATCCTATCTCCCCGCGCTAATTCCACACCAAGCATTCGCGCCACTGGCGACCCTTTTACCCCTGCCGACCAGACCAATGTATGTGTATGGATAATCTCACCATCGGCTAAAATAACCCTATTTTTCTCCATTTTTTGTACCGCTTTGCCCATAATTACCTCAACACCGAGCGATTCAAGTTGTTTGCGTGCCAATTCACGTAATCGCTCTGGATAGGGGGTTAATAGTGTATTGGTTGCTTCGACCAAAATTACACGGGCGCGGATACTGTTGGCGCGATTATATTCTCGTGAGAGGACATGATTATACAATTCATATAACGCTCCTGCTGTTTCGAGACCAGTGGGTCCACCACCGACCACGACCATTGTTGTCATTGCCTCACGTTCAATGCTATCTTTTGTCCATGTGGCTTTCTCAAATAATTTGAGGATATGATTACGCAGGATAATCGTATCTTGCATATTTTTGAGTCCGAAAGCGAATTGTTCTACCGACTCATTGCCGAAAAAATTAATTACACTGCCTGTTGCCACCACCAAATAATCATAATATTGGTCGAGGCTAGTGCCATTGGTTTTGACGACAACCTTTTTTTCTTGGGTATTGATAGATGTGACTTCACCCAATAAAAAGCTAATATTGCGATTTTTACGATAAATCCCGCGAACAGGATAGGCAATTTCGCTGGGGTCTAGGGCGCATGTTGCGACTTGGTAGAGTAGGGGGGTGAAGGTATGAAAATTGTTGCGGTCTATGAGCAAAATATCCACAGGCTGACGGAGCAATTTATTCACAACCGAAAGCCCACCAAATCCTGCACCGATGATGATAATACGCGGACGCGCTGATGTTGACATATTCCCAAGTCCTCCAAGAACTCTTTTTATGCGTATATGTGAATTGTATCACAAACAAAATGATTTGTGAAGCATTTCACTAATATTCATCGAAATTGGTCATATCGTTAAGCGGCGTAAACGCGCTATAATG
The DNA here is from genome assembly GCA_937942935.1 of uncultured Chloroflexota bacterium. Lineage (GTDB taxonomy): Bacteria > Chloroflexota > Anaerolineae > Aggregatilineales > Phototrophicaceae. Next base: position 3,494 of record CALDGT010000895.1, read on the forward strand.
CCCCTTTATCATCGTATACCAAAATCAGAGCAAGGATAAACCATTATGCCGCGTGCGCTTATCAGTGTTTACGATAAGACGAATGTAGTCGAATTTGCCCGCGATTTAGTCGGGTTAGGTTGGGATTTGGTCGCAAGTGGGGGAACAGAAGCATTGCTCCGTGGGGCAGGGTTATCTGTGACACCAGTAGAACAATTAACGGGGATTCCGGAAATGTTGGGTGGACGGGTAAAAACCTTGCATCCTGCTATTCATGCTGGAATTTTGGCGCGGTCTACACCAGAAGACATCGAAGACCTCAATCGGAACGGCTATGCGCCGATAAAATTGGTTGTGTGCAATTTATATCCTTTTCAAGAAACGGTCAGCAAACAGGGTGTCTCATTGCAAGATGCCATTGAGCAAATTGACATCGGTGGGGTGACATTGCTCCGTGCCGCCGCCAAAAATTTCTTTCATGTTGCTTGTGTGAGCGACCCTGCCGATTATAACCGAGTGATTGCAAGTTTGCGTGCAACTGGCGATACCGATTTGGCGTTACGTCGTGATTTGGCGGTCAAAGCCTTTGCTCATACCCGTGATTATGATACGGCGATTCACGCATTTTTGGCGCGTGGGACAATGGCTACAATGCCTATTGTCACCGCCGATTTGCCAGAGCAACTTTCTATCGGGATGAAGAAAATTGAGACCTTACGCTATGGCGAAAATCCTCATCAAATAGCCGCTTATTATTCTAACCAAGCAGGTGATGCACCACTTGGTGGGACAATTCTGAGTGGCAAGCAACTGTCTTATAACAATATTTTAGATATTGATGCCGCTTGGCGGGCGGTCAGCAGTTTTCAAGAACCGACTGTTGTCATTGTGAAGCATTTAACCCCGTGTGGCATTGCAAGTGCGGATACACTCGCCACTGCTTATCCACTTGCCCTCCAATCTGACCCTGTATCGGCATTTGGTGGGGTGATTGCGGTGAATCGGACTGTGGATGATGATTTTATTACTGCGCTCGGCTCACTATTTTTAGAGGCAATTGCCGCACCATCGTTCACAGAGAGCGCGTTGAATCGGTTGAAAGAAAAACGCCAAAATTGTCGTGTGTTGCGAATTCCACAACCGTATGATGGTGTTGAATTAGAAGTTCGTAATGTTCATCGTGGGTTACTGCTTCAACAAGCCGATACAGGTGACCCAGAAGGTACACTTTGGAAAACCGTCACTCAGCGCCCACCGACTGATGATGAATTGTTGGCATTACAATACGCATGGAAAGCTGTTCAGCATGTGAAATCGAATTCGATTGTGTTGGCGATTAAAAATGCGACAGTGGGTGTTGGTGGTGGTTTGCCTAGTCGGTTGGATGCCGTCAAAATTGCCGTTACAAAGGCAGGAGAACGCGCAAAAGGGGCTGTGTTGGCTTCTGATGCCTTTTTCCCATTTGCGGATGGATTAGAGGCAGGGATTGTGGCTGGCATTACCGCCGTGATTCAACCGGGTGGCTCCATTCGAGATAATGAAGTGATAGAAGCGGCAAATAAAGCAGGTATTGCGATGGTGCTGACGGGTATTCGGCATTTTCGTCATTAGGCAAATTTATTCTGTGGCGGATAGGAATCACAAGATTCCCTTCCGCCCGTTTATTGTTTGTGGTGTGTTGCCTGTAGTTGAACTGGTAAAGGGTTATCATTAACCCATGCCTGCACCATTGCATTGAATAGAGTTGGCGATTCTACATTCCAACCATGTCCTAACTGTGGGGCAAACCACCCTTGTGCATTAGGCATTATTTTGGGGATACCATACACAGATTGAATAATAATTTTTGATTCGTTGCCACCAGCTACAACCAGTGTTGGATTATTAACCTGACTCAGTGAGGATGGTATACGAAAATCAACCACTTCT
>CALDGT010000896.1 GCA_937942935.1 uncultured Chloroflexota bacterium
ATAGCCCTGCTTTTCTGATTTATGCCTGTTGCCATTCATCGCGCAAAATGCCATATTGCAACAGGTCGTATCGTTTTCCATAGCGTTGAATCGCTTGGCGCCGTGTGCCTTCTAAGGTAAATCCCGCCCGTTCATACGATTTGATGGCGGGGGTGTTATACCCAATCACGGTCAATCCCACCCGATACAAATTTAATTCATTGAACGCATAATTGAGGATGAGGTGCAAGGCTTCTGTGCCATATCCTTTGCCACGATAATTTTTATCACCGATGCCAATCGCCAGCTCTGCCGATTGATTGCTCCATTTGATATTGAATAACACGACAAACCCGATGAGAGTATCATTATCGAGTGTGCGGATATGAAAATAGGGGTTATCCGCCGATGCGCTCCCATCAAAATGCCCAAAATTCGCCTCTGATAATGGGCGAATAGGGTCATCATCCAGCATACGGGTGTAATCTTCATCTTCTGACCAGCGCACAAATGAGGCTTTATCCTCTGGCAGAGGGGTTGCGAGCCGAATCCGTTTGGATGTGAATAAGGGTGAAAACATCAATTCCCTTTCTTTGGCATGATGGTGATTTGTGCGTTGCCTGCGCTTGCGCCTGTCCAACGCAACACCTGATGATTACGGTCTGGACTCATTTCCCATTCGCCACTGCTCACCACCACATCTACCCCATTTGGATACCACAATTGCGGGATATAAATGAGGGTTGGCGCGGGGTTTTTTGCGAAGCGGATGTCTGCGACAAACACGCCCGATTGCCAATCGAAACGCATCGCCCCCAAACTGCCACCCGATGTCATCACATATGGGCGCGAAAATCCTTTAATCGCCCGCCCACCACTATTAATATCTTTGGGGTTTGCCCGTTGGTCATTACTAAAAATGCTCAGGTCTTCTTCATTCCAATTATCACCCCAACGATTGCTATTATCGGGGGTATAATTCCACAAGGTCGTGTGGGCAAGGTTGGCATCCATCGCATCATAATACATGCTGAGTGCCAATTCGTGCATCGAAAAATCGCCTGTTTTATACCCGTGTTTGTCGTTCATATCGAATGGCAAGCCAAATTCACCGACCAATGTCGGCGCTCCGCCCATTTTTTCTTGCGAAATTTGGACATAATCGGCGATGGTCTCTTTGAACATCTTCGCCACATCATCGCGCCCCTCGACAATCGCCAAATTTTTAATATCCAGCGCGACCTCGCCATTAAATTGTTTGCTCAAGAGGGTCATGTTATCATACCAATGGCTGGCATTGACAACCCCGCCCCATTCCATCGCATTCAATTCAAGTCCATGCACATGCGTGGGGTCAGATTCGACAAATAATGTCGCGCCTGAATGAATAGACCGAATTTTGGTGATGAAATTTCGCATGAAGGGGACAAGTCCATCATCCAAAAAGGTGCTTCCCTTAAAATAAAAATCACGGGTGATATAGGGATTGCCTTTTTTATCTACCGCATAAATCCCAACCTTGCGCCAAATATCATGTTCTGGCGATTTATATGCAGAAATGCCCATCGGATTCACCACGACTTCGCCATCGGTGGGCATGGCGATGAATCCGTTTAATTCCGATTTTTGCAAGGTGCGTGTGAAGCCACTGCCGATAAAAATAGCATCGGCGGGGGTGAGGACAAAGCCAGAATGAGGGAATCCGCTTAGGCTTTCCAGTGAATCCAGCCCCAAAAATCCGCCACTCGGTTCATTCATCGCACCATATCCCAACACATGAGGCATGTCTTTAATCCGCATGGCGATTTGTGCAATCGAATTGATGAACGCATTTTGTAAAAATGATTGCGCCGATGCGCCCCCAATTTTGATTTGTGGCGCGTATTTATCCCCCGCAAAAAACAGCGTGAACATCGTCCGACACGCCAGACGGCTATAATTGTTAATCCATACCATGCGCCCATAATCGGGGTAACGGCGTTGCATGGTGATTGCCGCCTCGCTGAGGTCGAGCTTAGAAATATCGAATCCAACGGCTTCGAGTGTCCAACCGGGTGCGCCATCCCCGCCTGTCATGCGTGACCACACATCTTGATGTGGGTCTATGAACACATAAAAGCCATATTCCCCCGCCAGCGACACCATATCGGCAAAATAATCTAAGTATTCCGTGTCGTATTGTCCGGGTCCTGTGTGTTCGATGGCTTCCCACGTAGTCAGAAAGCGCAGGCAATTAAACCCCCAATGACGCAGGCGCTCAAAATGTTCGCGGGCTTCATTGCGCGGGAACGGACGCCCCACAAACGACACCTCCCGATGCCGACTAAAATTATTAGTGGTTTGAGTGGGTTCATCGGGCGGGGTTTTGGTGCTACCACTCAGGTTCACACCACGCAACAAAATTTCTCGTCCAGAGGGGTCTATAAATTTGCCATTTTTGAGGGTTAATTTGTCCATAGTATTTTCTCTTTTGTGCCAAAAGTTGGCATTTCGGTGTTTAATCAAAGGGCAGTGATTGGTTTATTCATGCTACCATTATAACATACGCGGGGGATAATTAAACGGGAGTAGACCCATGCGAAAATTATTTTATGTCGGTGTATTATACCTCATGCCGCGTCATCTAACCCCACCACGACACCCAACATCACCCAAAAGGGGACAGCCATTTCTTGCACACTCAGAGGATTAGAAAAAAATGCCGTCATCATATAAATAACCATCAGCACCAATACATACCCTTTATAAGACGGTTTCGCCAACCGATACGCACCCCAAAAGGTCAATCCATACGCCAAAACCCCGCCGATTAACCCTATCAAACCGCCATCTACAAATAAGCGTATCAATTCATTATGGGGTGTGTGATAATACCGATTCGATAACAAATCGCTCCCGCCTGCGCCTAATCCAAGCCCGAATAGCGGATTGACCATACCGCGCTCAATGAATTGACCCCATGTTTCAAACCGTCCAGAACTATTAAACCCACTTTTATCCACCAAAAATAAGTTATTTTGGGCGGTCATGAGTAATAACACAGGGTTACATTCTTGGCAGTAGGTACTGCGGATGAATACCAACGGCGAATATGCTACGAATATCGTTACGATGACCGCCCCAAATAAAATAGCGCGTTTGGCTTGGGCGCGGTTCTGTGTTTGCCGATACTGCCAATATTGGCGTATGGCTTCGGGGATGAATACCAACGGAAAACACATAATCGCCGAGCGTGTGCCTGTGGCAAGGAGCATGATATATGCAAAAAGCACCCATTTCCAATAACCTCGATGCTGGCGTGCGAGGATAATACTGCTTATCATCGCCAATAAACATACCACCGCCGTATACATGCCGTTGCCTGTACCGTGCCAACGCGGGATGAATCCATATTCTAAATAACCAAATTCGACATCCGAAACCAGACTCAGGAGGGGCGCACAGATGAGAGATACGAGGGGATAAATTGCCAACCCGCGCAAAATATATGTTTTTAAGGTTGGATGAAAGCGCACTTGATACAATAATGGGGCGAGGAGCAATGAAAAAAATGCCAGAACCGAGTGAAATGCTGAGAGATGCGGGGGTGGCGATGATAGTGTGAAGGTGAGCATCAACAAAATAACCCAAAATATGAAAATTGGTGATGCCCATTGGCGTAACCCCGCATAGAGGATATAGGGCAAGGCGCATATCAACACAACCATGTTATGCAAGGTTGTCACTTCAAAGTTGGGTAGCCAGATATCTTGTTTATTGAATTCGACAGGCGAAATATATAACGAAGCAATGCCTACTAACAGCAATGCCGTTGCCCATACAGGAATATGCTGTTGTTGTGAGTGATTAACCAGCACCCCCATGCTTTTTGTTTTATCTGTGACCATAATATCCCAGTGGTGAAGATAAGCCTGCCCCCATTGTAGCCTGCTTTGCACAAAATTGAGCCTACTATGCACCTACTATCCACCTACGCTAGGGGGTGATATTGGGTTTGCTGGATGCGAGTTTAGGCGAAAAGTGGATAAGAGAGGGATAGTATGGGTATTTCGGGGCATAGCTTGGATTTTCACGTTATAATTGAATAAAAATAGATGGAATGAGGAACATCCTATGCGAAATTATACAGTTCAAGAGGCTCAATCCAATTTATTGGAACTAATTGAACAAGCCCAAAATGGCGAAACGATTATTATCTCGGATGATGTGCATGTCGTTCAACTTGTGCCGTTGGTGAAGAAACGCAAACCCCGCAAAGCAGGGAGCGCACGCGGATT
>CALDGT010000897.1 GCA_937942935.1 uncultured Chloroflexota bacterium
TTCATGCGTGAATCGGGTGCTAAAACCATTTTTCTAAGACTCCTCCATCAATAAATCAATCGTTTAATTAATTAATGGGCATCAAAAAATGATGCCCTATACCAAAAATTTATCACTACTCTATTTTATCGCTTAATGGCGCGAATGCCCAACATCAGGGGGATATTCTGAGGCAAGTTTTCTGGTGGGTGATTGCGATAATCATCATCTGAGCGCATATCGGCAAATGGTTTCCACCCGTTGCAATACGGAAATTCTTGGAGGTGGGTGAGGGTTAGCCCTGCTTCTAATAATGCAGTGACAATATCTGCCACGCCCCACGGAAATTCGTATGATGGGTCGGGGTTTTGGAATGTGCCTCGCGCAATGGCTTCATCACGGGTGTTGCCTTCTTCGCCCACATAATCACCGACACCCCATTCTTCTATGAGAGGGTTGCCACCCATGTAATCGTAAGTCATCTTCCAGCCATCGGGTTCGCCATTGTGCATGGTCATAAACGGATGAAATTCCATCACGACAACATGCCCTCCCGATTTGAGCGTTTTTGCGACACCTTTGCCCCATTTTTTGATGTCAGATAACCAACATAACGCCCCATACGAGGTGAATACGACATCGTATTCGGTGGGATTCGATTCAAACCACGCGAATAAATCACTACGGATGAATGTGGCGGGGATATTGGCTTCTGATGATAATCGTTTGGCAAATTCGATAGCGGTATCGCTAATATCTACCCCTGTCACGATTGCGCCTAAATGATTGGCAATACTCAGGCTATCTTGACCATCGTTACATTGCAAATGGACGAGCGATTTGCCTTTTACATCACCCAAAAGGGCAATTTCTTCTGGATACAAATTGTTCCATCCTGCCCGATATTTTTCGATGAGGTCGGGGCGGTGGGTATGATGTTGTGCGGTTGCTCTGTTCCACGAAATGCGGTTGGCTTCGTGCATCGAATTGGTCATATTTTACATCCTAAAGTTGCCATAACGGGGAGCGCCATCACTCGCCCAATCGCGGTTATAACTCATCGAAAGCCCAACCGTGAGCGCCATACGGGTATCACGCGGGTCTATTAGACCATCATCCCACAAGCGAGCTGTGCCAAAATAGGGGTCAGATTCTTCTTCAAATTTTTGGCGTACCATCATCTTCATAAATTCGATTTGTTGTGGGTCTGCTACCTCGCCCTTACTTTTTGCAGAGGATTCTTGAACAATTCCCAATACCCCCGCCGCTTGTTCTGCCCCCATGACGGCTGTCCGACTCGTCACCCAAGCGAACAGTAAACGTGGGTCATACGGACGACCACACATAGCATAATAACCCGCCCCATACGCACCACCGATTAACACAGTGAATTGCGGAACGGTGCTATTGGCAACGGCGTTAATCATTAGGCTACCATGTTTGATGATGCCACCTTCTTCGTATTTTTGCCCAACCATAAAGCCTGTGATATTTTGGAAATAGACCAATGGCGTTCTGCTATGATTGCAGAGTTGGATGAATTGAGCGGCTTTTTGGGCGCTTTCGGAGAATAGAATGCCGTTATTTGCCAAAATTCCCACAGGGTAGCCGTTGATATGAGCATGTCCACAGACCAATGTACCACCATAATCGGGCTTAAATTCAAAAAAGCGTGAACCGTCCACAATACGAGCAATCACTTCGCGCATATCCAACGGCTTGCGGATGGTATCTATTGGGACAATGCCTAGTAATTCATCGGGGTCGTATGCAGGGGGTTCTGGTGCGCGTAAATCGGCGGGGGAGAATTTGCGCCAATTGAGCCGACCAACAATTTCGCGCCCAATCCGTACCGCATCGGCATCGTCTTCAGCGACATAATCCACTAATCCTGATGTGCGGGCGTGCATGTCTGTCCCACCGAGTGCTTCTTCTTCGACTTCTTCGCCTGTTGCCATCTTTACCAATGGTGGACCACCCAAGAATGCCATTGCCTTATTACGGACGAAAATGGTGAAATCGGATAAACCGGGGACATACGCCCCGCCAGCCGTGCTATTTCCAAAGACCAGTGAAATTTGAGGGATTCCCGCGCCACTCATCCGCGCCTGATTGCAAAATCCTTTTCCACCGGGGACAAATATATCGGCTTGGTGGGGGAGGTTTGCCCCGCCAGATTCGACCAGATAGACTGTTGGTAATCGGTTGGTGGTGGCGATTTCTTGGGCGCGGAGCGATTTTTCGAGCGACATGGGATAAGTTGTCCCACCTTTGACGGTGGCTTCATTGGCAGAAATCATACATTCAACACCGTTTATTATCCCAATACCTGTAATGACACCTGCACCGGGCGCTTCATCGTTATACATGCCATGTGCGGCGAGGGTGCTAAGTTCTAAAAACGGTGTGTTGGGGTCTAACATGAGTTCAACCCGTTCACGCGGGAGCAATTTACCCCGTTCAATATGACGCTGACGGGCGCGTTCACTTCCTCCTTGCCTCACTTTCGATTGTCGCTCTGCCAATGTCGCCAAGAGTTGGCAATTATGCTCATAATTTGCCAAATAATCAGCATCATTGGTATTGATTTTAGTGTGTATTTTGGTCATAAAATAATTTTCCTTTAAGTAGTTAAGTCGTGTGGATTTCTGAATTTTTTCCGTATTTTGTCGGATTATAACATTTTTTGCTTGACGCTACACTAAATAGGGGAATACACTCAAATTGTAATTTAATTGGAATATTTCACTACGGATAAGCATTGTGAACCCCACCTCAATACCATCTAAAAATACTTCTTTTCGGTTGTCAATACGCCCCATATTTCTCATCCCATTATTATTGATATTCGTGTTTTTAACCCTTTATTTACTTGGGAATGTTCAATCTGAATTAGAAGAACAACATTTCATGAGCCAGACAAATAACCTAAAAATTGCGTATGAGCAAGTTTTAGAGGGTTATAAATTATCATCACAAGTCATTTATGACAATATTATTAACCAGTCAGAGGTTTTATCACTCTTTGCACAAGCCAATGGTGCGAGTGAAGAAGAACAAGCCGACATTCGCACGCAACTATATGATTTGCTCATTGAGGATTATCAACGCCTCGATAGCCTCAATTTGCGACAATTACATTTTCATTTGCCCGATAATACAAGTTTTTTGCGGTTTCATCGCCCCGATTTATTTGGAGATAGCCTAACCGATGTGCGTTATACCATTATGTTGGCAAACCGCGATTTAGCCCCCGTGATTGGATTTGAAGAAGGACGCATTTATAACGGTTTTCGATATGTTTACCCACTATTTTATGAAGGTGAGCATATTGGTAGTGTCGAGACCAGCGTCTCGTTTTTAGCCATTCAGCAAAATCTGAACCAATCACTCCCCGGTGGGCTTACATTTGTTTTACGCGCAGAGGTTGTTGGGGCGACTGTATTTGAGAGTGAGCAAGAAAATTATATCGTCAGCGATATTTCGGATGTATATGCCTATGACCGCGAGGTCGTTGAAACATACCAAGATGAAGATATGTCTTGGGAGACGATTCAACGGATTAACGAAGCCTTAGATGCAGAGGTAATTAATCGGTTAAATGATGGTGAAACCTTCTCTATTTATGCTCCTATAGGCGATGAACGGTATATTGTTTCGGTTTTGGGGGTGAATAATATTCGTGACGAGCATGTCGGGGCGATTATTTCATATCAAAAAGATGTATTTATCTCTAATAGCCGAATTACAGCCACATTGAGCCAAATTGCGATTATTGTATCAGGGTTTGGGGCAGGCATATTTTTGTTGTATGTTGACCGCAGTACCGCTTTTATCAATCGGCAACGTAAACAATTAGCTACTCAAAATAGCCAATTAGAAGAAGCGAACACCGCGCTGGAATTGGCTCGCCAACAGGCGGAATCGGCGAATCAACTTAAAAGCCAATTTTTGGCGAATATGTCACATGAACTGCGTACACCCCTCAATGCGATTTTGAATTTTTCGCGCTTTGTAAGCGAAGGGATGCTCGGTGAGGTGAATCAAGAACAGGTGGGCATGTTAGGGCGGATTAACGACAATGGTAAACATTTATTAAGCCTTATCAATGACCTACTTGATATATCTAAAATTGAGGCAGGTGAATTAAAACTTTTTGTTGAAGATGACATCAACCTCAAAAAAGAATTTGATTCGATTACATCAGTCGCTTCAACACTTATCGGGGATAAACCTGTCCAAATCATCACAGAAATAGACGATAATTTGCCACCTATGTTAGGTGATAGACGCCGTATCCGACAAATTATGCTCAATTTGGTCTCGAATGCGAGCAAATTTACATCAGAAGGGTCTATTCGGATAAGCCTAAAACAAGACCAGCAACAGATCGTTTTTACAGTAGAAGATACAGGTATCGGTATTGCACCAAAAGACCATGAACTCATTTTTCAGACATTTACCCAAACAACAGAAGCCATTAAACAGGGTGGGGGAACTGGCTTAGGGTTGCCAATTTCACGCCGATTAGCCGAAATTCATCAGGGAAGTTTGACTGTACAAAGTGAGTTAGGGCGTGGTGCGACCTTTGTTGTTCGGATGCCTTTGCAATCCGATGCACTCTTACAACTGAAGCAAGCACAAAATGAGTCTGTATCTTAGAACTGATAATCAAATAAGGGATGTAATGATGTCTATTTTACAAAGCAAACGAATTTTTATCATCGAGGATAATTTAGCTAATCGCACCATTGAGCAAATGATACTAGAGCGGAATGGTGCAAAAACCGCGATTGAACGTTATGGTGGTTCTGAAACCATCAAAAATCTAAAAGCATTTGCGCCTATAGATATTATCATTATGGATTTAATGCTCCCCGAAGGGGTAAGCGGGTTTGATGTCGCTGATAACATTCGCAAACTCCCAGAATTCGAGCGCGTCCCCATTGTTGCCGTTTCTGCCACAGACCCTGCGGAATCTATGCCAAAGGTTGTTGCAAAAGGATTTGCGGGATTTATTAGCAAACCGATTGATTTTGACCTATTTCCAAAGCAGATTGCGCGTATACTAGACGGGGAAAAAATATGGGTTGAAGGAGATTAGTATTGACCGAGGCTTATGTTGTAATCATTGATGATAATCAAGATAGTGTGGATGTATTAGCTCAATTATTGCGCTATGAAAAAGTCCCTTATATCACAACCAATACCCCGCAAAATCTGACCCCCGATATTTTGCAGAAGATTCGGGTTATTTTTTTGGATTTAGATTTACACCTACCGGGTATAGATGGGTATTATGTGTTTAAGATGCTTAAGACCCAATTGGGATATGATGGGGCGATTTTTGCATATACGGTTAATACCAACGAGAAGGCTACACTGCGTCAAATGGGGTTTGATGGCATCATTGCGAAACCCGTAGACTTTAATTGTTTTCATGAGCAATGGCAACGAATTAGCAATGGCGAAGCCGTTTGGGATGATTGTTCATAACATAAAACAAGGTATGACCCCTAATTTTTGGGGGGATAGCCCTGTTTTTTTCTTGACGACAGCGAATTCTAATACTATACTCACATTATCTTTTTAATAGATGCCATCAAGGTCTGATGTTAAATAGTTTTCAAATATATTTACTAACATACATCCTAAAGCCCTTTATTGGGTCTTTTCTTATTTCGGCGTTGTGCCATTCGCCTCCAAATAAACCCTCATGATAAAATTTATCCTTGTTTAGTTTTTTCTTTTACTTTCGTCAAATCATCTTGGAGATTTTGTATGGGTGCAATTCGCCGTCTTATTATCGGTGCGCCACTGGCGACTGACCAAGCAATACATCAACGATTAACCAAAGTGAAAGCATTAGCTGTATTTAGCTCTGATGCTTTATCCAGTACATCATACGCAACTGAAGCCATTTTGCTTGTGCTAATTGGTGTTGGGGCAGGTGCATTAGGTGTTTCGTGGCCCATTGCACTTGGTATTACCGCATTGCTTATTATTGTGGGCGCATCCTATTATCAAACCATTCATGCTTATCCTAATGGTGGTGGGGCTTATATTGTTGCTAAGGACAATCTTGGTATTTATCCGGGACTGGTTGCGGCGGCATCATTGCTCATTGATTATATCCTCACGGTTGCTGTTAGTGTATCGGCAGGGACGGCGGCGCTGGCATCGGCAATTCCAGAATTTAGCAATTTCCGTGTGCCATTTGCACTTGTGATTATTGCATTTATCACCATTATGAATTTGCGTGGTGTGAAAGAAAGCGGGACATTCTTCTCAATTCCTACATACGCATTTGTCTTGGGTATTTTTGTGATGGTGGGGTTTGGGATTATCCGCATTTTGACAGGCAATATCCCCGCACCACTTGAAGAACA
>CALDGT010000898.1 GCA_937942935.1 uncultured Chloroflexota bacterium
ACCGGCATCACATTAAACACCATCATACCATGTCTAGAAGACGCTATCTCCCATCACAATATATGAGCCAGTAGAAATATCGAAGTCCTTTAACCAAACCTCAGTCATGGCAGAAGGGTTATCGAGGTCAAAATGGAACTGATGACGTTGACCACGTTCAGTCGCGCTACCGGTACAAGCGATAATTTCATCCACTTTATACCGTTCTTTGTCGTATTGCCCCGTTGTGGTATAGCGAATGGCTTCACGGGCAGAGTTTTCGATTGTCACCCATGCCTGAAAGATACGCCCAAATTCAACCACACCAAAGATGAGCAATAACAACAATGGAAGTGTTAGGGCAAATTCCGCTAGGGTTTGCCCTCGCCTTTTCAGGCTTTTGTCATAACTTGGCAGTGCCTTATACATAGCATCCGTCCTTATTCAAACTCATCCTGCCAAACGGGTAAACATACGTGATGCAATATCATCAAACACCTGTTGCAACTCAGTCACACTAGGCGCATTATAATAATTGCCACAACTCTCCCCGCCACGACGGGGGGCAAAATCGGAAACATCTACTGCGGGGTCTGTCCAATCCACTGCGGGATTTTCGCAAGGGTCTTTGACACCCCAATCAGTCACATCTTTATTGGTATTCACTTGGGTATAGAACCCATCATGATTGCGCCAATCTTGATGTAAGTCATTATCAATCACAAAGTTATCACCCGCATCGGCAATATAGCGCAATAATTCTTCGCCTAAACATTGCTCAATATTGAGTGTACACATGCACGCATCATATTCTGGGCTATCGTTATTGCCAATGCGTTGTTCGCAAGTGCGGTTATCGAGACCATGTACACGGTCTTCAAATTCCAAACGGAAGCCGATGGTGAAAATGGTGGGCAACACGGCATCGCCACTTTGTTCTTCATCTACGCCCGCGACAAAATCTGCCCAATCACGCGCATAATCATCTACATCATAGAGCATGTCACAATTGGGGTTATATAATTTGGTAACAGGGTCAAATTCACCTAAATCCACATCGAAGATATTGCCCAAGCGGGTATTTTCTGAAAGGACGTATTCCGCTTCGGTTTGAGTGGCTGGGTTAAATGTTAGCCAATCTGACGGGACAATATTACTTGGTGGGTCAAATGTTTCACCATATACAGTCGAGACCAAGCGGTCACGGTAATCTCTGTCAAATGAACCCGGTTGAAAACCCGGTCCAAAATCGGGATAGCCAATCGATCTGCCATCGCTCAAGCAGAAATGACGTGTAAAGACATCGGGGTCAGAACAATATGGGAAATTTTTACCTGTCAAGTTCTTGACTAATTGACCGGGATTAGAGGTTGTCCCGTATGGACATAACCCTAACCAACCATAACCACCACGCGCCACGCTTGCCCCATTATCAGCGCGAATCCCTTCGCCATATAAGCCCGATTTATTGGGGGCGGTTGGGCTGGCATTGGTACGTTGTCTCCAATCAAAACGACTGACTTCTTCATAAGGCAGGGCTTGGTCAACTTTAGAACCGTTTGTCCGAACAGGGTCAGATGCGCCCGCCGCGCCATCGCTGAGCAAAATCATAATCCATACTGTACCCGCACGGCGTGTTGTCTTGGGGTCGGTGAGGGCTTGGTTGCCCACACGGAGCGCCGCTCCGATGTTCGTACCACGACACATTCCTTGTTTTTCATAGCTATGGTCAGTGGTCATTTCGCCGCCCGCGCGAGTCAGGCTGAAATTTGTCCAGAGTGCATCAGACCCCGTACCATAAGCAGGTGGGTTAAATATCCGATACAAGGCGGGGTTATAGTTATTATCAAATGAGGTACTCCCCGAATTGCGGGTTGCAAATCGGCTATAGGGGAACGGCAATTCCGCATTTTGAACACTGCAATTGCCCGCCACAGGATAATTAAGGTAAGACGGGTCAATGGAACTTTGGTCAAAGAGTGGTGCAGTCATGCTATCCATTGGGGGTGGCGGACATTCAGCACTATCACATTCATAATCTACGGGCATAATTTCATTGCTTTGGTTAAAACCCGCAGAATATTGTGTCACACCTGCCGTACCAGTCCATGGACCATCGGCGCTAAAGACACCGCCATCTTCATTCCAGACATAATAATTTGGCTCTGCACGCACACCAATGGCAGAGTTGAGGACGAGTGTGGCAGTATTCAAATCTTCAATCATGTGACTGAGATTAGAGAAGCCTGCTCGACCATTTTTGCCATCGGGGTCAACAATATAAGCCGATTTGTCGAATGTAACAAAACCTACGCGGTCGCCCCGTAAGAAGTCAATACGTTCCAAGAATAAGCGGGTCGCATCACGCGCTTGTTTCATTGGTTGACAAATCAAATCATCAAACCGGTGGTCATTTGACCAGTTGTTAGAATTGAGACCAAATGGGGTTGCACCAGTGGGGTCTGATGGGTCTAGGAAAGCACCACTGCGGTCTACCAACGCATAACTAGGGTCATTACAACACCCATAGAAATTATAGGTTGGCACAAAACCTGCCCATTGGGGTTGTGTTTGGGTGGGGTTATCATAATTTTCGATGTTGGGCCAAACAGAATTAGTGAGGCTATATTCATCCACATACATTTCTGCGAGGACAGGATCCATATCAGAAATCATCGAGAATGGGTAAAAGCGCACACGACAGGCTTCACGCGGGTGTGTTTGGGTTGTCGTCACATCGTCTGGCACAAATGACCGCACTTGATAATATTGATTGCGAATATCCTGAAAATTGGTATTCGGGTCATTTGGGGCAATGTAAGGTGCTAAAGGACCCACACCCGATTTATCACCTACAGGGGCTTCGCCACCTATCGGTTGGTCAATTTCTAAATAATACAGACGACGATTCACCTCAGATTGTGGGACACCAAGCAAATAATATCCCCAGAACCAACCGTCAATCCATGTCTCATATGTATCCGCATACCCATTGGCAACAGCCCCACCCCGTATGGGTGGTGGTGTATAAGCAAAACCCGGATTTGCGACAATGTTGTTAGCAATGAAGTCAGGTTGTGCATAAGGGTCATCTGGAGCGCGAGTTTCGGCAGTGACACGCCCAAACCCTGTCCATGTTGGGAATCCTGTTGTCGTTGTATCGCGGATAATTTGCCCCAAGACCGTATTATTATTGGAATCAATACGGGTTGATTTTACCTCTATACGTGGTGGCAAATACGCTACCGCCATGTGAACCGCTTCCCAGTCTTGAATGACGGTATCGAACATCATGGATTCAGACACATCCATGACGATAACCACATCCAAAACGGCTGTTTCAGAGACGGCGCTGGCTTCTAGTAAGATATTTTGCCAACCAAATAAACGCAAAAACACAGTGGGCGATTCGACTTGCGCCGTGACACGCACCAATTTGCGTTGGTCTGCGGTACAAATTTCGGCATCATCTGTCCAGTCTTCTGGAAGAAGAGGTCCCAAGTCTGCAAGGTAATTGAGGACAGCATTATTCGTTGTCGCATAGTTTGTGCCAATATCAACACTCGTTGCATAGGTTGCATAAGTGTTTATCAGCGCATTTGTGGTTGTCTGCAATGCCACAGTATCATCTGGCAAAGTCGAGGCATACCCTTCTAGCGCCACTATATAAGCCCTTGTTGCAGTAACATACGCATCTCGTAATGCGATTAAATCGGTCGTACCACCCGCAATCGCATCCGATAACGCTTCAGAAGTGGCATTATAATTTGCCTCTGCCGTTGTGACCGCAGTTGGGGTGTTTTGTAAACCCGATTGGGGTGAATTATCGGTGCGTGGTTGGTTTTGACACGATTCAACCCACACATCGCGCGGATTTAAGCCATGTAATTCGATATAGCTCCGCGCAGTGAGGCTGACAGTGGCGATAGAACGGTCTTGGCGCATTTGACCAGCGGCGGCAATCGCCGCGGCATCTACAGCCCGCCGTAAGGTAGCATAGCGCACAAAAAGCAATGAGATGTCGGTGGTGATGCCCACAAACCCTAGCAAGGCAATCATGCCAAGCGCGAGTACAACGATAGATTGCCCTTTATGCTGTTTTCTAAATTCTCGTTTCATGAGTCGTCTCATGGCACTTCATTCCTTTACTAAGGTGTGGCTGTTTGTAAAAAGTCGTCCACATCTAAGTTAAATTTCAAATTGGGGACAGCTGATGGCGCGGGGAAAGCAGACCAAACAGAAATGGTCGTGCGTTCACTCCCCAAAAAGTTGTATACGGGCGAAAAGATGGGAATATCTAACAATAGACGGTGTTGCCAGAATATCTCAACCAATACAATACCTTGGTTCGCCATATAACGGCGAATATCATCTTCTGCACATCCGCCAGAACCATCATCCACGCAGTTAAAACTGGGGTTAGTTGTACGGATAGCATCTATCTCTTGTTGAGATAAGAAGAAACGGTTATTGCGAAGCAAGTTTTGCATATCTTGAACAGAAAATTCAGACCCAAAACACAAGCTATTATAACTTGTACCTGCAATATCAAGTGTGCGGTTCACTTTATGATACCCAGTGAGCGAAAAACCACGCACCATTTCTTGATAATTATACGGGTCAAATGCAGGGGGTTCACCGGGTGATACCCATATGCCATCACGCAAAACGGCTAGTTCTAATGGGTATATGCCAACGATATTTCCACCATCATAAACCTCGACCACATCTACCCCACCCCGTTGAACCATGCTCCCATGTTGATTCCCTAATAATCCAACATAGTATGTCGCAAGGAATTGGTTGGGGTTAGGCGCTAAGGTGCTATTCGGTAAGAATGTATTGGTACCGGGCGTTGACCCTTGGTCACGATATGGCATATAAAAATCGAATGGGTCACGTTCTGGTGAATTCAGGACACGCACAGTTGGATTAGTCGGGTCTAGCCACACATTACATTCATTCGCTTTGGTCGGATACCGTCCCACAATGACTGGGATATATCCATCTTTACCATCACCTTCAAATTCATCATTGGTGAAGGGACCATCAATTAACTCTAACTCATCACCATCGGCGGTCACAGCATTATTGTTAACGATTTGAACCGCAAACACCGAAATAATAATATCATCGGTACGCTGGTCTACAGGGATGGCATCTGACCATCGTATCTCTAATGGGCTAAGCGATGCTAACATCTGGCACATCACCAAATTATAAAATCCCGTAAAATTATCGGGGATAGATGAGTTGCCTAATGCACCACAATTCCGCACATTCTTCCGTAAGTTTTCGATGTTCGTCCGGTTATAACCACCATATTTAGGAGGGTCAGCGAAGATAGGATAATTCAGCCATTGGGGGTCATAACTTTCGCCGATGGGCAGGCTTGCCCATTCATTCCAAACGAGTGGACTATTATCACCACTCAAGACAGCGCCACGACGCGCCCCAACACGAGTTACCTCTAATAAAGTGAGATAATTCCGCGCAAACCAACCAATTTCAACCAGCCCTACTAATAAGATAATTAGTAGCGGGGTTATCATGGTCATTTCTAACACACTCTGACCATATTGGCGCTTATGTTTTTTAGCGCCGCGTGGCTGGGGTGTGCCATCTAAAATTTTGATTACTTTCTTTAATAAATTACGCATGATGCCACCTATCTGTCACCTATTTTGGGTTAGGCACTCACAATCCTTCTGCGTCATCCTAAATGATACCATACCCATGCCAGCTAACAATAAAGGCAGTGGTAGAAAATTGATAAGGTTTTGTACAAGGTTTTGTGTATAGCTTTGACAATTGACCTAGCTTGGCACTGCGGTACTATTATAGGTACATTTTTTAGCCTAGTGAGTGGAAGTGATAAATGCCCAAACGGACAGACATTCAAACCATCATGATTATCGGCTCTGGACCAATTGTGATTGGTCAAGCCAGCGAATTTGATTATAGTGGGGTTCAAGCCTGCAAAGCCTTGCGCGGATTGGGGTATCGGGTGGTGCTGGTGAATAGCAATCCAGCGACTATCATGACTGACCCTGAATTTGCCGATGCAACTTATGTAGAGCCATTAACCCCCGAAATTTGTGAGCGAATCATCGAAGCAGAACGCCCCGATGCTTTGTTGCCAACGGTTGGCGGACAAACTGCGCTCAATTTAGCACTTGCGCTTCAAGCGCGTGGGACGCTGGAAAAATATAATGTTGAACTCATCGGCGCTTCGATGAATAGTATTCGACTCGCAGAAGACAGACAATTATTCAAAGATGCAATGACCGAAATCAACCTCAAATCCCCTCCTAGCGAAGTGGTATCCAGTGTGGATGATGCGGTTAAAGCGGCAGAAAAAATCGGTTATCCTGTCCTCATCCGCCCATCCTTCACACTCGGCGGGAGTGGTGGCGGTGTGGCGTATGATGAAAAACAATTGCGTGAAATTGCCCGCAATGGCATTAAACAAAGTCCTGTCGGGCAGGTTTTGATTGATATGAGCCTGCTCGGATGGAAAGAATATGAACTGGAAATCATGCGCGATACCAACGGGAATTTTGTCGTGGTGTGTTCCATCGAAAATTTAGACCCGATGGGTGTGCATACAGGTGATAGCATCACTGTAGCACCCGCGCAAACACTCACGGATAAAGAATTGCAACGCCTCCGCAATATGTCCCGCGCTATTTTTGATAAAGTCGGACTCGCCACTGGTGGCGCAAATGTACAATTTGCCATCAGTCCATATGATGGTGATGTGTATGTGATAGAGATGAATCCGCGTGTGTCGCGTTCATCGGCACTCGCCAGCAAAGCGACAGGCTTCCCTATCGCCAAAATTGCGGCATTGGTCGCCGTTGGATTCACACTCGATGAAATCCCCAACGACATCACCCGTGTAACACCCGCCAGTTTTGAACCCTCACTCGATTATGTGGTCGTCAAAATCCCACGTTGGAATTTTGAAAAATTTGCGGGTGTGAATACCGTTTTGGGTCCGCAGATGAAAGCTGTTGGCGAAGTGATGGCGATTGGTCGTACCTTCTCCGAAGCCTTGCAAAAGGCGGTGCGGTCTTTGGATATTGGCATTAGCGGATTTGGCAGTAATTTAGAAAATGTCCCACCCGAAACATTGGCTATCCCCACCGCCAAACGCTTATTCCAAGTGGCGGCGAATTTATATAACGGCGTGAGCCAAGAAGAAATTGTGGAGCAAACCCGCTTCGACCCGTGGTTTGTGCAACAAATGGCAGACCTGATGCACATCCACAAGACAATTTTGC
>CALDGT010000899.1 GCA_937942935.1 uncultured Chloroflexota bacterium
GCTTTTTGCCCATCAAATTGTGCAAATTGAGCTTGTGTCACTTCATATTTATCAATCCAGAAGGGTTGGTCAAAACATTGTTCATGCTGTGGTGATTCATCAGGCACAGCGGTGCTTTCAGCAAATTGCTCCACATACGCTTGATAAGCCTCTTCTATTTGTGCATTGGTACTGCCCATCATAAAACAACCCGCAGGCACTAAAACCATCGTCACGCCGTCAAATTCCCGTTCAATAGGTGTCCAATCTTCGTTGCGCGTCACAGGTGTTAATGCGACTTGTTCAGGAGATAGGGTCGCCGTGGGTTGTGGCGTATTAGTTGGCGTGTTGGTGGGGCGTGCCGCGACGGTTTGTGATGCCATCGCGTTCAGGGTCGCATCATAATTCGGTGTGAGGGTCGGCGTGGCAGTGGGGCGTGCCAAGTCGGTGAGTTGGACTTCACGGGTTTGCGTCCCCGCCAAAAATGCGCCTAAATCGGGTGTTGGTGCATCTGTCACCACCGCTACCGATTGGGGTGTGTTGGTCGGTTGGGGTGTGGAAGACTGATTATTCTGGTTCTGTGAATTAATAAGGGCAACAATAGCGACTAGCACGATGAGTATGAGTAGCACAACAATCGGAAAAATAACCGATTTTGGGATGCTCACCTGCGTGTTGGTCTGCATGGTGATTTGCGGTTGCGCGATAGGATGTGGCGATAACGGGGGTGGTGGCGTTGGCGGGAGCGCATCTATATATTTGTTGATGGATGAATAGAGGCGGGCATTGGCTTTGGCATCTTTGAATCCACTCGATAAATCCACCCAATTACGCCGTTTAATTTCGGGGAGCAGGGCTTGTGGCGCATTTTCGATAGTCGTTTTGGGGCGGATGATGACAGGCACACAGGCTTTTTGCAAGCGCAACGCCTCTGTGAACTCGGCTTGGCAATATTCAGATGTGAGCGAATCATTCGACATCAAATACAAAAAAATATCACAGGCGTGAATTTCACCCAAAATCATTTGCCACCAATCTTCACCGCCCGAAATCCGTTGGTCATACCAAATCTGATGACGGGGATACACCGATTGAAGCAACGGGACTAATTCTTCTACAAAAAGGACATCTGCCCTGCTATACGATATAAAAATGCGTGCCATAATTGCCCCACTGTGGGTTATTCACAATATGACGCACATTGTAACCAAGCCTGCGCCGTTTGGCAATCAAACTGTGTTATACTATGCAAAAAAGATGAGGATGCTCATACAAATCTACCGATGCCGTACCCGCCGTCTGATTGCCCCTGTCGCAAATGTCAAAACGAATAAACTCGTCACTACTAACACAATCGCAGGGGCGGCGGCAATATGCAAATGCCACGATACATAAATTCCCACCATCCCACTGATAGAGGCAATCAGCGCCGATAAAATCGCCATGTGATGCAAGCGTTTGGTCATCAGTTGGGCGGTTGCGGCGGGTGTGATGAGCATTGCGAGCATTAGCACAACGCCCACCGCTTGCAAATTCGCCACAATCGTCACCGCCACCAAAATCAGCAATAGCAATTGCAACCCGCCAGACGGCAATTTGAGCGCGTGCGCCAAGCCATCATCAAAACTCACCACCAGCAATTCTTTGAAGAATAAAATTAACGTGAAAATGACCACCCCGCTACTGATGAGCATAATCCACAAATCCGAATCACGGATGCCGAATATATCCCCAAATAAAATATGCGTCAGGTCGCGTTGATAGGCGCGTGGGTCGGTGCTAATAATCGCAATTCCCAGCGCAAACATCGCCACAAAGATGATGCCAATCGCGGTATCTTCTTTCATGCGATTTTTTTGTGTCAGCCAATTAATCAACACCGCCGAAAATATTCCTGCACCCAGCCCGCCAATGAACAACCGTACATCTTCATCGGCAATACTGCTCAAAATTGGCAATGCTGATGCACCTGTGCCATAAATATACGCAATCGCCACACCGGGTAAAATGCTATGTGCCAGCGCATCGCCAAAAAACGACATTCCACGCACTACCACAAACGCGCCAATCGCACCACTGGTCAGCCCTGCCATAATCGCGGCGAAAATTGCCTCACGCATATAATTATATTGGAGGGGGGCAATGAATAATTCTTCTAATGTCATGAGTTTCTCTATATGCCAATTTTACCAGTTATAATGAGATTCAGTATCGTTTAGCCTACGCCTATCATATATTGCTGTCAATAGTAGGATTGTGAAAATGGTGGGCATGATATATCATCCCACTACATTCTAATTGACATCTTGACTAATGACTATGCGTAAATTTTATGTCCTAATACCGATAATCGGCTTACTTATCCTAACTTTTTTCACACGCATTTATCTCTCTGCTACCGTTCCAGATAGCGAAGCATTCGACATCACATGGAATTTATCTGATGCGCTTCGTATTAGCAAAGGTGAGGCATTTCCAGCGTTTTTTGATACGCGCCCAGAGCCATTTTATCGATTTTTATTGGCGGGGTGGTATAAAGTCGGTGGCGCGAGCATTTTCACCACACGTTTATTGCAAACAATGATAGCCACCATCACCTGTGCGTTGGTGTATCGTGCAACCATCACTCTATTCAAAAATCACCCGTATCGACATTGGGTCGCACTACTCGCATCTGCCACCATCATCGCCATCCCACCACATTTATTCCTCACTCGTG
>CALDGT010000900.1 GCA_937942935.1 uncultured Chloroflexota bacterium
ATGTTCAATCGAATGTACTTCCCCAGTTTCAATCGCAATCAATTTTATGGTTGAACTATAAATAGGTTCTTTTGGCGCGTCTGGATTATACTCTTCTCTTAAGCATAAGCCTAAAAAATAAAATTTATCTGGACTTAAAAACTTGCTTGAAATGCTATAATTTGCCTCGCAACCAAAAGAATTTGCAATACTCTTGAAAAGCGTATTGCTTCTAAGATTCCAAATTCTTAGTGATTCATCATGAATGAGGTACAAAAGTTGCTCATCATCTGATAACTCCATGCCCAACATCCCCAAACCCCATTCGCTTTCTTCTGCTTGGAGAATGGCGATACTTTCCCCATTCACCACATCCCAAATATACACTGAGCCACCTTGCACCCCGCCAAATAACCGACTGCCATCGGCATTGAACATCACATAGGTGACATCTATTTCATAATTTCCAAACAACCGAATGGGATTTTGCAGGTCATCCGCAACATACAACCAAATGCCCACACTGGTCGCCATCGCTACCAATTGCTCATCTGGTGAGAATATCACTTGGCGGATATAGCCTTCACCCAACACTTTGAGTTGTTCTAATTGCGATACATTATCGGCAGTGATAACAGGATAATCTGCGAGTGGACGGTCTGTTTGCGCTGTTGTGGATGGGGAATAGGTGATGCAAAAGACGCATAAAACAACCAGAAATGCCGAATAATGTTTCATAAGATACCCCTTTTTTATGCTGGATAGGATGATGATAACACCCCATCCACACAAATTCCCCTACGATTGCTAGGCGTTTATTTTTGGGTGAGTGCCAGCGCAATTTGCCCCGCGATTTGGGCGTTATTCAGCAACAACGCGCGGTTAGCGACTCGTGATGCGTCCCCTGTTAATTCGGCAATCCGTCTCAGCAGATATGGACTCACTGTTTTGCCTGATATGCCTTGTGCATCGGCTTCGGCGATGGCTTGTTGAATGGCATTTTCTGCCTCACTGAGTGGCAATTCATGTTCATGCGGGACGGGAACAGTCACCAATATACCGTGTGTTGCGCCAATTTGATGCGCGGCATGAATCACATCCGCAATTTGTTGTGGGGTATCGATCCGAATATCAATCGGCAAGCCACTTTCGCGGGTATAAAATGACGGGAGCGAATCCACACCATAACCGATAATGGGTACGCCTTGCGTTTCTAAAACTTCGAGTGTGAGAGGCAAATCCAGCAACGATTTTGCGCCCGCACAAATCACCGTAACGGGTGTCCTGCCCAATTCGATTAAATCTGCGGATACATCAAACGGGTGTCCACGATGCACCCCACCGATGCCACCTGTCGCAAAAATCTTGATGCCTGCTATGTGTGCCAAAATCATCGTGCCTGCCACTGTTGTCGCGCCATCGGCTTTGAGACCGACCACAATCGGCAAATCGCGCCTGCTACATTTGCGAACTTTTCCCGATGGTTGACTGCCTAAATATTCAATACCCTTTTCACCAATGCCGACGGTCATCTCTCCGTTGAGGATGGCGATTGTGGCGGGGATAGCACCACCTTCACGCACCGCATTTTCCATCGCAAGGGCAATCTCCACATTTTGCGGATAGGGTAGCCCATGCGCGATGACGGTAGATTCTAGCGCCACCACAGGGCGATTTTGGCTGAGCGCATTTTTGACTTCGTTAGAGATGGTTAGCATAAGTGTCTCCTTTATCTGATTGGGATGAATTATAATAGGCGCTATTGCAGAATGATATTGTAGGGATAGCTTGATGAGCGAAATTCATGGTCTTTTATTCAATACACAAATTTTATTTTCATTCGCATTAGGCTTATGGGCGATTGTGAATGCGGGGCGTGGGCAATCTATATCGGGGAATTTTTGGGGGGCGATTG
>CALDGT010000901.1 GCA_937942935.1 uncultured Chloroflexota bacterium
GAATACGGCGACATACGAGGGAGCAGGGCTAGATGAAAGCCGTTTGCCAATGTTATGGGGAAATGACCAAGATACGGAATTGCTGGCATTTTATAAGGCATTAATTGCTAAACGACGCTAAATTATATGCCATTGAGTTGCCCATTATGAACAAATCTGCTTTGTAGGAATGTGATGGCGGACTAGCGGTATAACCTATACATCCGCCATATTTATTTATAGCTATGCCCCTAGTGTTTCTAATTGGCTTTTACACAGACTTGCAAAATCGCCACCGGGCGCAATTTTAAGATAATTTTCAAAGTCAGTGCGAGCATTTTCTGGTTGACCCAAAATGACATACAACGCGCCACGATAATAATAACCGGGCGCGAAATTGGGATTAAATGTGATGGCATTGGTATAATCGCGCAGAGCTTGTTCGGTTTGGTCAAATTGCTGGTTAATTCGCCCACGTACCACATGCAAATTAAAATCATTGGGGCGGGTTTGTAGGGCGCTATCTATATCCGCAAGTGCGCCCTCAAAATTGCCTAATTCGGCTTGAAGTTGCGCCCTGCGTGCCAAAGTATCATGACGGTCTAATGACCAATAGGGATAATTTGCCAATAAATCATCTACCAGCGCAATCCCTTCTTCTGCACGGTCTGTTTGCAAATAAATCCACGCCAAATTAATCGGAGTGGTGATGTAATATGTGCCTGTCAAATTGTCTGTCAAGATGCTTTGATAAATCGTCTCTGCTGTCTCAAGATTACCTTGCAATATCGCGCACACCCCCAAAAAGAACGGAAAATGCGATTGTAAGGCACTCTCAGTTGTTTCGGTTTGCAATTCGGTAAACAGTTTATTTGCAGATTCGCATTGATTATTTTCGATGAATACTAGCCCTGCCGTGACTTTTACAGCAATTTCTTTTGGTGCATTAAAAATGACTGCATTATCACGCAAAATTGGGATGAGTATTGGCGATACTTCTAACAATGGGTTGTGATTGAGGGTGATGATATAGGCGACTTTATCGGTAATGCCGTCTTGTTGCCGACTCGATACGGGACGGAACAGCACATGCACCGCCGATAATCCTGATGATAATTCGACAATTTCGATGTTAATACCCGATTCACTCAATTGCTCTTTGAGCATATCAAAGAATTCGGTGGTTAATTGTGGGTCATTAACCCCATCAAAATACGATAAATAAATCGTGGTCTCCTCGGTTTCGGTTGTCTCGGTTTGTGCATAACCAATAGATGCCCCGACCACACATAATGCCAAAATAAAGCCTAATATCATAAAACGTTTCATGATGCCTCCAATCATTTTATCGCGCCTGAATTTCTGCTAACAATTCTCGTGCCTCTAATGTGAGATAATCATTCAATCCAAGCGCCACAAATTCACTCAGAAAATCTTCTGCCGCACTATTATCTTCCTCAGCATAAGCCAAAAGTCCCTGATAAAACAAGGTGACTGGATACCCATCCTCAATTTTGCTCAGGCGGGTTATCTCTTTATTGGCAGATTTATAATCTTCGGTGATGATAAAAATATTGATAATTTGTCCAATCAAATAGGGGTCATCTATTTTGATGGTGAGCGCCTCGTCTAAATCGGTGATTGCCGCTTCGTAATCCTCTTCTAATAAATAAAAATGAGCGCGTAATTCTAGCGCCCGCACAGTTGCCCAGTCTATGCCAGTGAATCCAATCACATCATTAATTATTTCGTAGCTCAAATCTGTATCACCGAGCATATAGTGTGTCCATGCCAAATTAATTCTTGCTTCTAGCCCATATCTAAAATCATAACCGTTTCCTTCAAAAAAGGTCAAAATACTTTCATAAAAAGTAATAGCAGATTCTAAATCGCCTTCAGCAAGGGCGCAATTAGCACGATAAAAATCGATATAGGTGGTTGTCTCTTGTGAATAGTCTAATTCTTGAATTTGCAAAACAATGTCTTGGGTGGCATCGAGATGTGGAAGCATAGATTCACAATCGGCATTCAAATAATAACCGAGTGCCATTGTAAATTCGCCAATGGCTTGTATCCAAAGCGGATTATCTGGTCTGGCAGATAATGGAAAATTGTAGAATGGATGTGGGATGAGATATGCCGATGGGAGCAGGGTAGGGCGGGGTGGGGTGGTCTCAAAATCGATAAAAACCAAATCACCTGCAAAATCGAATATGACTTGTATCGCAGAAAATTCTGGGTCTTGTTCGATAATGAGGTTTAAGTTGTTCCCCTCAAAAAAGATTGGCAATTCATCTTGTAAAACCTGAATAAGTGTCAGTAATTCTGGGGTTGTTTGGTCATAGAGCGTGGCAAAATGGACGGTGACAAAGCGATTCTCTTCGTCATCTTCTCCGTTATTTTGTGCTTGTAACGGGATGCCTTTGATAACAAAAATTAGGGATAATGATAGGCACAGCACCAAGCGTTTCATGAAAAATTCTTCCTTACACCACCACAATATGATTTATATAAATGTTACAATAAAATGTGACATGATGTATTTCTGTTCGCTTTTTACACGCTTTTCATGTATAATATCATAAGGTTGGAAAGAATCTAGTTAGGAAACATTGAAAAATCTTTACACTCTATGACAGATAATACAGAAAATAATGAGCAATTAAATGGTGATGTCCAAACACCCGGCATTATTCGCAGTATGGACATTAACGAAGAGATGCGCGGGAGTTATTTGGATTACGCGATGAGCGTAATCGTGGCTCGTGCTTTGCCAGATGCCCGCGATGGTCTAAAGCCTGTGCAACGTCGTATTTTATATGCGATGTATGATATGGGATTGCGTCCAGGGACACCCTACAAGAAAAGTGCGCGTATTGTTGGTGAGGTGTTGGGTAAGTATCACCCGCATGGTGATGGCGCAGTGTATGATGCGATGGCTCGGATGGCGCAAGATTTTTCGTTGCGTTATATGCTTGTAGACGGTCAGGGTAACTTTGGCAGTGTAGATGGCGATAGTCCTGCCGCCATGCGTTATACCGAAGCACGGATGGCGGGTATTACGAGCGAGTTGCTTGTCGATATTGAGATGGATACGGTAGATTTTCAGGATAATTATGACGGGTCACAACAAGAACCAATTGTTATGCCTGCTCGTTTACCCAATTTATTGCTCAATGGTGCGACTGGTATCGCCGTTGGTATGGCTACCAGCATACCCCCGCATAATTTGCGCGAATTGACCAGCGCGATTGCATTTTTGATTGATAATTATGACCGTATTGAAGACATTAGCCTTGATGATTTGATGGAATTTGTCAAATGTCCAGATTTTCCAACAGGCGCGATGGTTGTCATCAATGATGAACTTAAAGAGGCATACGCCACTGGCAAGGGGCGTGTTGTTATTCGTGCCACGCATAAATTAGAAGAAAATAATGGGTATCAACGGCTTGTATTCACCTCAATCCCTTATCAAGTGAGCAAAACAGCTATTATTGACCGTATTGTCTCTTTGGTACGTGAAGGACGGCTCGATAGTGTGCGCGACTTGCGTGATGAATCTGACCGCAAGGGGATGCGTTTGGTGATTGAACTCAAACGTGGTGCGACATCACAAACTGTTTTGAACCAATTGCTCAAATACACCCAATTGCAAAGCACCTTTAGCATTCAGATGTTGGCATTGGTAAACGGTGAACCACGTACCCTTAGCCTTAAACGATGCTTGCAAATTTATATTGAGCATCGTTATGAAGTGATTGAGCGTCGGTCAAAATTTGAGCTCGCCAAACGACGGGCGCGGGCGCATATTTTAGAGGGGTTGCTGAAGGCGATTTCTCAATTAGATGCAATTATCCGCATAATTCGCTCTGCCGATGATGCAGATATGGCGCGTACCAATTTGATGAATAACTTTGACCTCACTTCTGCCCAAGCAGAAGCCATTTTAGAGATGCAATTACGGCGTTTAGCGGCATTAGAACGTCAAAAATTGCAAGGCGAATATGATGAAGTACAAGCGCGAATTGCTTATTTAGAAGATTTACTTCGTAGCCCAGAAAAAATTCGTGACCTTATCCGTGAGGATGTGACCGAAATTGCCCAAAAATTTGGCGATGAACGCAAAACACAAATCACACACGGCTCAACCGAATTTGATGAAGCCGATTTAGTCCGTGAAGAAGATGTGGTCGTATCGCTCACCAGCAATGGGTATATCAAACGGGTGCCAGCGCGGGAATATCGCGCACAACGGCGCGGTGGCAAAGGTGTGATTGGGATGCAGACCAAAGAAGAAGATGGTTTGCAAGAAATTTTCTTTGCCAGCAGTTTAGACGATTTGTTGCTCTTTAGCGATAAAGGTAAAGTTTATTCGCAAAAGGTGTATCGTATCCCAGAGACAGGGCGGGCAAATCGTGGCACATTGATTCATTCGATTCTGCCATTGAGCCAAGATGAACATATCACCGCCATTTTACCCATCGAGTCATTTGAAAAAGAAGGTGGCTATTTTGTGATGGTCACACGTCATGGACGGATTAAGCGCGTTCACATGCAAGAATTTGCAGATGTTCGGAATAGCGGTATCATCGCCATCTCATTGAATGAAGATGATTATTTGGGATGGGTGAAATATACCACTGGCGACCAAGATGTGGTTTTGGTGACAGAACAAGGTCAGAGCATCCGTTTCCATGAAGATGAAACACGCCCATTGAGTCGGACAGCGGCTGGTGTGAATGCCATTCGCCTGAGTAATGATGATGTGGTTGCGGGGATGGATGTCATCGGGGCAGAACATACCCATATTCTGGTTGTGACCGCGAATGGTTATGGTAAACGTACCACTATTGACCAATATCTGCAACAAGGGCGGTTTGGTGTCGGTGTTCGGACACTTGCCCGTAGTGATAAAACAGGAAATGTGGTCGCTATGCGGTGTATCAAAGAAGATGATGAAATTATGGTCATCACCCGCGCAGGGGTAGTGTTACGTACAGCCTTGAATGCTATCCGCGAGACCGGACGTAGCACACAAGGCGTAACACTCATCAATGTGGCAGATGGCGATGAGGTGGCGAGTATTGCCATCATGAAACAAGAGACTGAAAAAATGCCCGAAGAAATGCAATAAGCGATTTTGGGTCTTCTATATCTACAACGATGATACGCGCATCACTCGGAAGGGTGGTGCGTGTTTTGCTATGGGGGTCGGCGAGTTCATCGGCATAACGCCCAGACCCTTTAATAGTCAGGATAGTGCGCTTTTGCCGAATTTGTTCTGCAACCTCTTTTTGGGTGATAGCACCCCCATTGGCGACAATGGCTAAATGTTTTTTGGCGAGTTTTGACATATTAATAATCATCGTGGATTCATCGCCAAAAATCCCACTTTCGAGCAATACAAAGTGGGTATAGTAGGGTTGCAACGGAAACCGTTCTTGATTAGCATCTACTCCCAATAAACGGGCAATGGCACGCCCAATGAGGCTCGATTTTGCTAGAGGGTGTTTGGGATAGGTAATCGCCCCAAATGGACAAACGCCAATGAGTGGGGTGGTTGCCTTTGCGCGATGATACGCATTGCCCAAAGATTCCATAGCGCCTGCGCGTGTGCCACCAAAGACCATCATCAAACGATGTTCATCGGCAAACGGGATAAGCCCTTCATAAAAAAAGTTTTCTAATTTGGGAATGATCGGTGCTTCCATATTCCCACCCCCGCCATGAAAGGTTAATATCCCATTCATTGGCGGAATATTGAGCGCCGCAACCGCATCAAATGGTGTGATGGTGAGTGGGGCGCGGATTGCTGATGCTGTTTTGTTATAATCGGTAAAATGAATTGCAAAGGGTGTTGGTGTTGGCATACACTCTCTCGATAATAATGAATTTATAAAAATGATACCAAAATCATAACTGATTATGCCGATTTATGCTAATTCTCGTAGGCAAAACGCGGGTTTTGGCTATTTATTGTCATGTTATAATAAACCCGCAATTTTTACAAAATAATGGCTTAGAGGATTCGATGTTATGCGATTCAAATTAGCATTAGCTTTTTTGGGGTTGTTATTGGGGATGCTCCCCATGCTGGTTTTTGGAGACGGTACAAATGTTTTTGCCGAAGCGATTGGCTCGGCTAATTTACGCTCTCGCCCAGATGTGAGTGCCGATAAAGTTGGCGAAATTCTTAATGGGACACAATACCCTGTGATTGGGCGGAGTGAATTTTTCCCTTGGGTTTTACTAGGTGATGTGAATACACTACAACCCATCGGTTGGGTATTCAATGAATTGGTGACGATTACAGGCGATGTGAGTGCTGTCCCGCTTTCGACCCTTGATGTGACAAATCCCCCAATTGCCCCAACCGCCACGACTGCGATTGGTTCACCAGTTGCGACTGTAGCGACTTCCACTGGACCCGCCATCACCCCATTAGCAGTGACATTCACCCTAACTACCAGCCCAACGCCTAATTTTACGGTGTTTGGGACAGTGACCAATGAAATTAACATCCGTTATGGACCGGGGACAGATTACCCTGTACTAGGGCGTGCTTTTGCTGGTGAAATATTTGGCATTTCTGCCTATCATACCCAATTTCCATGGTTGCAAATCATTTATTCTGGTTCTCCGAATAATTTTGGATGGGTGCATCAAGATTTATTGACGATAACGGGCAATATTTATTCGCTCCCTGCCATCACAACCACACAATTTAACTTGCCAACCCTCACACCAACCCCCGCAGTACGCACAGCCTCGCGCATTGCAGGTCAACCCAATGTGCCACTAAGCCCAGAATTTGCGAAACTAGGTGATGATTTATGGAATTTCCTCCTTTCGCGTGGATTTGACCCCTCCACGAGCCAATTTGGGGCATTATATCTCCAAGATTTGCAAACAGGCGAAGCCGTTACATTCGGGAATGATTTTGCCTTTAGTGGCACGAGTATCAATAAAATTGCGGTGTTGGCAGAATATTTTAATGCAATGGATGGAATCCCGAATATTTCCGAAGCGATTGATATTGCTAACACGATGATATGTAGCGAGAACGTTGCTACAAACCGCGTTATGGGGGCGAGTGCGGCGATGGATTATTTGCAAGGGGCGGTGAATACGACCAATTTTATGCGCCAATTGGGGCTAACCCGTACTTTCTTAACCGCACCCTATGATACAACGATTGGTGTGGCGACATCCACACCTGTTCCACGCCCGATTGAATTTCCAACTACTGATGCAGACCAAGCGAAGGCGAATCCAAATCCGAGTAATCAGATGGCAGTGGATGAGATGGGGTGGTTGTTGTCGAGTGTATATGAATGTGCCTATCGTGAATCTGGACCACTCATGACTAATTTTACAGGTTTTACACCACAAGAATGTCGAAAGATGGTTCATGTGATGGAGAGTAACACGGTAGACGGGTTGCTCAAGGCAGGTGTGCCAGCCGATATTCGTGTGGCACATAAACATGGTTGGGTGAATGATACACATGGGAATGCGGGGATATTTTTTACACCCGGTGGCGATTATGTGTTGGTAGTGATGTTGTATAAGCCAGAATTTTTGGAATTTACAACGGTTTCACTGCCCACCCTCGCTGAATTATCACGGATGGTTTATAACCACTATAATCCCAACGAACCGATGTCGACTGTGCGTGAAGGTTATATTCCGCCTGCGGGTGAATGCAACTATGATGCAACCTTCCCACTGGTTTCTGAGATTGCTTCGCCACTATTTTTGCTCGAAAATGATTTGAGCCTGTTTCATCAGACCACACTCACGCCAATTATCCCAAGCGCAACCCCCACACCTAGCCCCACATCATCCCCCACACTCACACCTGCGGGTTAATTGGTTATTTGCAGAATTTCATCTGATTACGATACAATGGCACATGGGCAAGGGAATTACTCTCTTGCCCATTTTTGGCTAAATTTTTGGGAGAAAATAGCTTTATGAAATATGAAAAAATATGGCTCGTCTTTTTATTTTCGTTTTTCTTAGTTTTTAGTGGCGTAGGTGTGATGGCACAAAAACCCCTCCACGATGGTGAATTACAAGTGGCAGGGTTGCGTGACCGTGTAGAGATTTTCCGTGATGAGTGGGGTGTTCCACATATTTATGCCTCAAATACATATGATTTGATATTTGCACAAGGATTTACACAAGCCACAGACCGTTGGTGGCAGATGGAATTTTATCGGCATATTGGCAGTGGTGCAATTCAAGAATTGACTGGCTTTAACGAAGGTTTGATGGGGACAGACCGCTATTTGCGCTCGCTTGGTTTGCGTGATGTTGCTCAACGCGAATTGGATGAGGTTTATGACGAGGAATCCAAAGTCTTATTACAAGCCTTTGCCGATGGTGTGAATGCCTATATCCTCAATCGCCCACCGACAGAATTGGCTACCGAATATAGTTTGCTCCGTGTTGCGGGCGTGACCCTCACCGTTGAGCCATGGACACCGATAGATAGCATCATTTGGGGCAAGATGATGGCATTCAATTTGGCGGGTAACTCTGATTATGAAGAATTGCTCACACAGCTCTATGGTGCATTGGACAAGGACTTAGTAGATAGTTGGAATATTCCATATCCATATGGCGAAATGCCTACTATTATCTGGGAATCTGAACTCCCTGTGAGCGCACAAGCGACTGCCTATCAACCTGCCCCAGAAGTTGGGATTGCTGGCTTGAATGTGGATATTGATGGCGAAGCGATTGCCCGTCAATTGGTGTGGCTGAATGCAGATATTGGCATCGGCAGTAATAACTGGGTGGTGAGTGGTGCATTGACTGAATCGGGTTTACCCCTCATGGCGAATGATATGCACTTGGGGATTCAAATGCCGTCTATCTGGTACGAAATTGGTTTGCATTGTGCGCCAATCTCTGATGAATGCCCGTATGATGCGAATGGGTTTGCACTTAGCCCAACACCATTTATCGTAGCAGGGCATAATGCTAATATTTCATGGGCATTGACCAATGTTGGACCCGATACCCAAGATTTGTATCAGATTCGTGCGAATCCCGATAATGAATTGCAATATGAATGGGATGGCGAATGGCGTGATATGACTGTTAAAGATGAGGTGTTTAACTTTGGGGATGGTAGCGACCCCATTTCTTATCGTGTTCGGATGACACACCTTGGACCCATCATGAATGACCGCCTAGATGGATTTAATAACGAAAGTCCAATGGCGATGCGTTGGACTGCATTAGAACCCGGTGCAGTTTTCATGGCATTTTTACGCCTCAATAAAGCCTCTAATTGGGAAGAATTTAGAGATGCCTTGTCTCATTGGGATTCTCCTTCGCAAAATGTGATTTATGCCGATGTGAACAATAATATTGGCTATCAGGTGCCGGGCAAAATTCCTGTTCGCGCCGCAGGTCATTCTGGATTATTGCCTGTTCCCGGTTGGACAAGTGACTATGAATGGCTTGGCTATTATCCATTCGATTCACTGCCTCGCTTGTATAACCCAGAACGTGGTTATATTGCCACAGCCAACCAAGCCGTTGTGCCAATGGCATTTTATGAACAAACTGCCCAAGAATTGGCAGATGTATTTGGTGCAGATGCCAATTATCTGATTAGCTATCACTGGGATTATGGGTATCGTGGTCGTCGGATTAATGAACTCATTGAAACACTCGCGCCACATAATGCCACGACATTTGCCACCATTCATGGCGATAATTTAGATGGTAGCGCGTTGGATGTGATGCCGATTATTGCCGAAATTGTATTCCCAGATGATTTAGCTCAAATGCGCGATTGGTTGTTGGAATGGGATTATCAGATGCACATGGATAGCCCACAAGCCGCCCTTTGGGCATATTTCTGGGTTCGCCTGATGGATAATCTGTATAACGATGAATTTGCCCCTGCCGATTATATGGTAGATGGAAACCAAAATAATCGGATTGTCACAACCCGCCTGATGTCTGACCCGCAAAATGTGTGGTGGGATGATGTAGATACGGCTGATGTAGTCGAAACACGCGATGAGATTGTGGTGAAATCATTTGGCGAGGCATTAGAAGCGATTTCTGTTCGTTTGGGAGAAGACCCTACCGCGTGGAAATGGGGTGATTTGCATACCACCACATTCGTATCGAATCCATTGGGCTTGAGTGGGATTGCGCCAATTGAACGCCAAGTGAATCGCGGACCTGTTCCTACAAGTGGCTCTGGCGTGGCAGTGAATGCGACAGGGTGGGGGGCGTATCCAGATGAAGATTTCGCCACCTATGCGGGACCATCGGAACGGGTGATTTATGATTTTAGCAATTGGGATAACAGCCAATCTATCCATACAACAGGGCAAAGCGGACACCCCAATAGCGCAAATTATGATGATATGATTGACCCATGGCGCATGATTGAATATCGGACGATGGTGTTTACTCGTGAGGCGGTTGAAGCGGTGGCAGTGAGTACATTGGTGCTTGTGCCATAGACATAAATCCATAAACGGTGATTGTAGGGACGACATTCTTGTCGTCCATCATGGTGGACGCGATGAATCGCGTCCCTACAGGGACACCATTTTAGGGGGTAGGGCTAACGGTTAACCGAGTCGTCCGGTTGCCAATAATAAGGCGATTCCCAACACGGCAACATTCATAAACAAGAACATCGAAATAAACATGCGTTCAATTGGGGTCATGCCCAAAAATAATTTTTGTTCACTTTCGCGGGAATCACTCCCATAATCAAATTCTTCGTCTTCCCCAAACGAAAAATCATCATCCTCACCGCTTCTCCGCAGGTCATCTAACATAATAATTGCTCCTCGCAAGTTGTGTCTGTGCGAATTGATTCACACCTATTCTAACACATAACTCCCGTTTACGTTGCTAGATATGGAGAAAATTGCAAGATTTTGGGATATGATTGATAGGGTAAATTTGATAATTTAAGGGTTTATTTATCATGGGCAACTTATCAGTTTTATTTGCTGTGCCTGCCTCAATTGAAGCAGGCTTAGTAACTGGTCAATATCAACGGGTTGGCGGAGTGATTGTAGATTCATCATCGAAACAAATAGCCGCATGGCTTCGTGAAAGTCCGATACTCGGCGAATCTACACAGGAGGTTGCAACAGGTGTATTGGGTGTGATGACACAATTCGCACAAATTGCGCCTGTCCTTAATTTAGGGATGCTGGTGCTGGGTTTTGTGCATATTAACAATCGCTTGAATCGCATATCTGATGGTATTCATCATCTGGGCGATACGATCTTGGCGGAATTCGCGCGTGACCGTGAAACTCAATTCAAAGTCACCTTAGAAGCGGTTCAAGATGTGTTTGAGGGGGATGAACGAATGCGCGAAGATGCTTTGCGGAGCGCAGTGGATGGGCTGGTGGTATCACGGGAGAATTTTCTAAAAGATTTTGAATCGCTTTTGCGAAGTGAGCAAACCGCCCAGGCCTTAGAACTGACGCAATATCTTTTGGGTTATGCCATGTATGCCGAAACGACACGGATTCGGTGTTATTTGGCGGTAGGGCAAAAAGAATTGGCGCGAAAAAAGATGATTGACGCCTTGCCGATATTTTATGATGCCACAAAAAGGTTCGTATTGGCTTGCATGGGCGAACATCCTGCCTTATTTTTGCATCAAGATTTTGATGATAATCATGTAGAACGCTTCTTCAAACTTCAGTCATGGTTGCATGATGAATATCAGGAAGATGAAACAATCCTCAGTATATTAAATCAATTACGCGGGGATTTTTGGAATAAAGATATTATTGGCGATAAATTTGATAATATTTTTCAACAAATCACCTTCCGACCCAAACTCACTTGGAAAGATACACACTTACACTTAACATCTGCCCTAAAAAGCGCTGAAGCGATGATAGAAAATTATCAACGTCTACAAGGATTTGAATTAGAGTTACGCGCGGAACGGTTGATAGATGATTTTGTTTCTTACGATAATTTATCACAGCATCGTTTTGCGGTTATCGTGGATGAGGATTTTCTGAACCCACCTTCCACGACAAAGCAAAAAGGTTTCAGATTATTCTCATCCAAACCACCGCGCCAATAGGGTTGCGACTTGTGCTTGCATTTCCGGTGAGAAGGGCATATCTGACCGCGCTTTATTGGCATATGGAGATGGCACAAGCAATAAATTTCGGTCACTTGGCGACCACATTAATGCCCCATACCCCTCTGGTGATATATCGGCACGCAAACGGGGCAAATTGGCACAATCGCGCGATGTACAAGCCAATTCCACCATCTGATTGAGATAGGTCATCAAATCTTGTGCGACTCGCTCATCCACATCTCGATAGGTGATGGTGGCATATTGCCCCTCTAATGTTTGTGTAGCCCCCCAAAAGGTATAATCGGGGCGAGTATGCTTCCAACCATCCAACAGCCCATCGTTATCTTCATCTTCAGAGTAGCGCCAATAAAACCAAATACGGGTATATGCCACGCCATCTATGATTTCTTCGACATGCACACGCGCACGGGGTACATCATTGTCTATCTCCAAAAATAAAATATTGCCTTCTAATTCCACGCTTGCGCCATTGCGGAACAGGTCTTGATATGCCATAAAATTGGCGCGTTGTTCATTTTCTATCCATGCGGTATCGGCGCTCCGTTGGATTTCCCGATATGCATCCCAATCTCCAACCCGAATGGCGGTTACTTCTGCGATAACCGTATCGCGCAATTCAGTTTCGAGTTGTTTTGTGACCTGATTCAAGCGTTGGTCAACAAAAATATAACCACCAATGCCTATGCTTGTGATGACGATTAAAAATATCAATAAGCGGATGGCGCGTAAGCGTCGCTTGCGAGAGGCATTTGGGTCTTCGCCAACACCACGTTGAATTTGCCCATCCATTTCCCAATCAAGTTTGATGCTCATGATGAAATATCTCCTGCAATCACGGTATGGGTTGTTCCGTCGGATTTTTGGATGACTAGCGCCCCCTCGTATGTGACATCTGTTGCTGTTCCTGTGATGCCATCCACAGTGACCACCCTGCCAAGTGTATCTAATCGTGAGCGCCATGCCTGAAATAATTCATCTGACCCAAGCCGATTTGACCAATAATCGAGGCGGGCAAGGAGCATGGTGAGTAAATCGGCGCGGTCGCATCGCCGATTGAGAACTGTTTCGATACTGGTGGCGATAGTTGCCAATTCACTATTTGTAAAGTCAACACGCACATTCACGCCGATTCCCAACACCACCCCTTGCAATTTATCGCCCTCCCAAATGGCTTCGGGCAATATCCCAGAGACTTTTTTACCATCAATCCGCACATCATTTGCCCATTTGATGCTGATATTAGGGATGTCTAACCCCTCTAATAATTCTGCTACTGCCACCCCACCCGCCATAAAAATATGCTTCGCGCCACTTGTGGACGGTTTGAGGATGACCGACATCGCCAATGCTACGCCTGCGGGGGTATGCCATGTGCGCCCCATGCGACCACGCCCTGCCGTTTGTTCATCAGCGATGACGACTGTACCTTGCGGTGCGCCATTTTTAAGCCATTCAAGCGCCTCATTTTGGGTACTGGTGATAGAGGGAAAAAATTTGAATGGACGTTCCCCTAATTTTTGTGCGAGATGGGTTTGTGTGAGCATAAATTTATCCTAATTTGGGGAGTGTAACCCCTGTTTGACCTTGATATTTGCCTTTTTTATCGGCATACGAGGTTTCGCACACTTCATCACCTTCAAAGAACAATACTTGTGCGATGCCTTCGTTGGCATATACCATCGCAGGAACAGGAGTTGTATTGCTAATTTCGAGTGTCACATGACCTTCCCATTCAGGCTCAAATGGAGTGGGTGTAACCAAAATCCCGCAACGCGCATACGTGGATTTACCGACACAGATGGTTAATATACTGCGTGGAATGCGAAAATATTCCACAGAACGGGCTAATGCGAATGAATTGGGCGGGATGATGCACACATCCGTTTTCATATCCACAAATGATTGTGGTGAGAAATTTTTGGGGTCTACAATGGCAGAAAACACATTCGTGAACACCTTAAATTCATCCGATACGCGCATATCATAGCCATAAGAAGATACCCCATAGCTAATCACGCCATCCCGTTTTTGTGTTTCGACAAACGGCTCAATCATGCCGTGTTCAGTTGCCATTTTGCGAATCCAATGGTCGGGTTTAAGTCCCATAGATACTCCTTAAAAATAGGTAAGGGCGCAACCGTGTGCGCCCTTTGAGATACGATTCTATCTGGCATGATATAACATGCGCGTTTTTCCTGCAATGACGATTATAGGAGGGGTGTCACCTTCAAGAAATTGCCACGTTCTGCATTGGCTTTTTCGATGGCATCTTTAGACCCTAAAACCACGATATGACCATTTTTCACCGCATCCAACGCATCAGCGACTTTTTTCAAATCCGCGTTGGTGGTGCTTAATACTTGGTCACGGGTTTTTTGGCGTTGTTCATCGCTGATATTCACCAAATAGCGATTGAGCGAGACATAGCCTTTGGCATCTGGCAACAGATATGGGTCAAAATCGCCAATTACACCGATGATATTCTTGGTTAGTTCATCATCGCTGAGGGGTTGTGAGCGCAAGAAATCGGCTGTGCCATCATATACATCTAATGTGCGGAGCAAATTCGGGTCACGATACGACCCATAACCAAACACGCCTGAATTCGGGTCAAAATTGGCGAATGCACCATACGCCCCGCCTTGAATCCGAATCCGATTCAGCAGGTAATCAATCCGCATATAGT
Source organism: uncultured Chloroflexota bacterium (assembly GCA_937942935.1). Classification (GTDB taxonomy): domain Bacteria; phylum Chloroflexota; class Anaerolineae; order Aggregatilineales; family Phototrophicaceae. The sequence continues at coordinate 14,796 of CALDGT010000901.1, forward strand.
TGATGGCGACATACATTGCACCATGCAATTCAAAGCCTGCCTCATATAAATTGCCTGCCTTGCCGACATAATTCACTTGTGCAGGGATAGATAAGCCTTCGTGTTGGGTGGGGTGGGTGGGTGTCCATGTGGCTTTATTTGTCCCGTTAGATGGCATAGCGCGGATAAAGGCATCAAGTTTGGGTTGTAACTTTTCCCAATTGGGGGTATCGAGTGTCACATTGCAAATCATCGTATCACGGTTGATGAGGTGCTTTTTGAGCGATTCGAGTTTGGCGAGGACACCTTCCCAATTATTTTCGATTTGGTTGGCTAAATCACGCAAGAAGAACAGATAACTCACACCGCCCATTTGCTCGCGTACCCAACCAGACAAGGTGAAATGTGCCGATAAGCGCGACCCAACCATCATGTGACCTGCGGGGACGAGGCGGGCTTCCATGCTCGATTTTTCGGTGAGGACAATTTGCTTAAAGCGTTCTTTATCATCCAATTTGAGCGTTAGCAAAATATCTTGAAGGATGGCTAATACATCATCATTTTGATGTTGTGTGCCTTTGGCGCGGATGAACATCCATAACGCGCTACCAGAACGGTCATATTTTTCGGTGGCGATGGTAGCTGTATCTATACCGCCTGTTTTACTGCCAATACGTTGGGTTAAACGGACAAAATCTTCTTTTTCTGTCCCCATTTCGAGCAACACAGTGCCGAACAATCCCAAATAGGGGATGAGGTCTTGTGGGATAGTTTGTAGATTAAATCCTAAATCCAGATAGGTGATGCCATTGCTAAAAATATCATGATAGACCACCGTCGCACCATTATTTTGGCTTACTTCAATGGGGAGGTGACGACTTTCGCGCTCTAAATCGCTTAATTTGAGGAAGGGCAATTTAGCGATAGCCTCTGGGGAATCGGGTGCTTCTTGTTGCTCACGTAGGCGATGTGTATCGGCAACAATGGCTTGAATTTCTTCATCGGTCATTTTTGCGCGGACAGCATCCAAACGGGCGCGTTCTTGCGCTTCGATACGTTGGCGATAAGTCGAATCGGGTTCAAGCAAAATGGTAGAACGGTGATGATTATTGAGCAGATAGGTCTCAATCATCTTTTCAAAATAGCGATTATCACCTGCCAATTTTTCTTTGAGGCTGGTGAGTGTGGATTCATACGACAAAGGTGCAAGCGGGTCGCCACCATAGAGCCATGTAGATAGGCTAGAGAACATCATTGCCAAACCGCGTGGGAATTGCCCTGTGTTGTATTCACGCAATGAAAATTCAAATGTATTCAAGGCGGCTTCAATTTCGAGGGGGTCAATGCCTTCTTTTGTGAGTTGTTCAAGTGTTTGCAAAATAGTTTCTTCGACCTTGCCTGCATCCTCTAATGCCACGCCACGCATCCCTGTAGAGAAAATCATTTGTGCCGCATCGGTATCGAGTCCGAGTCCTGCGGTATCTTCACCTAACTCCGAGTCGAGCAAGGCTTTATACAATGGCGAAGCAGGTGAACCGAGCAAAATTTGATACAACATCTGGAATGACATGGTGCGTTCTACATCCAACGAATCGGGCAATGCCCAGTTTACTGTCACTAATGCCTTATTTTCGGCTTCTTCGCCCGCATCATAGGGAATGGTCACACGGCGCGGTTCGCTAAATTCTGATTGTGGGGTGAATGGATTGGGCAGGTTTTTGCGTTCAAATTCGCTCAGATACCCGCTAATTAATTTGAGGCGTTCTTCTGGGTTATCATCCCCATAAAAATAAATACGGGCATTGGATGGGTGATAATAGGTATCGTGGAAGGCTTTGAATTGTTCAAATGTGAGATTGGGGATGACCTGTGGATTTCCACCCGAATTCGCCCCGTACAAATTATCTGGGAAAAGGCTGGTGCCTGTTTCTAAATACAAAACTTGGTCTGGAGATGAATAAAAACCTTTCATCTCATTGAATACCACGCCTTTATAGATCATCTCGCCTTCGGGCGATTCTAGGTCGTAATGCCACCCCTCTTGTTTGAGGGTGTCGGGGGTGATATTGGGATGAAAAACGGCATCTAAATACACATCTACCAAGTTATAAAAATCTTTGGTGTTTTGGCTGGCGACAGGGTACACCGTTTTATCGGAAAATGTCATGGCATTGATGAATGTGGCGAGCGAGCCTTTGACTAATTCAAAGAATGGGTCTTTACTTGGGTATTTGCGCGAGCCACACAGAACAGAGTGTTCCATGATATGAGGTAAGCCTGTGTCATCGGGTGGGGGAGTGGTGAAGGTGATACCAAAACATTTATTTTCGTCATTGTTTTCGAGTGATAAAACTTCTGCGCCTGTTTTGATATGACGGAAAACCCGCACATTGCTGTTAATTTCTGGGATATTTGTTTCTTTAACAAGTTCAAAACCATATAGCTGGGTCATTCAATACAACCTTTCAAATTTTTTTGAACGCATAATTTCAGTTTAGTGCAAAATTTGGTTAATGTCTACCAATTATGGAAAATTTCTTTTAGTGTTTGATGAATACCTGCGATAGTAGGACGCGCAGAAGCGCGTCCACTGAACTTTGGCTTTTTTTGTAAAAAAGGATGTTTCTGGTATGAATTATTTAT
>CALDGT010000902.1 GCA_937942935.1 uncultured Chloroflexota bacterium
AAAATAGCAATGGTAACGGTAACGGACATCATAGCAACGGAAATAACAACGGTAAACATAGCCTTATTGAAAAAAAAAAAAAAAAATTTGGGTCTGATGATTTTTTGCAATCATTTGAATTAGGATTTCCACCTGTTGAACATGAAAATATAGAAGATGCTGTGGAAAAGATTTTATATGCTGTCGGAGAAGATCCCAAACGTGAAGGATTATCGCGCACACCGCACCGTGTCGCTAAAGCCTATGAAGAATTACTAGAAGGGTATCGCATAGACCCTGCAAAATTAGTTAATGGGGCAATTTTTGATGTTGAATATGATGATATGGTCATCGTCCGTGATATTGAATATTATAGCCTGTGCGAACATCACATGCTTCCTTTCATCGGGCGGGCGCATGTGGCATATATCCCCAACGAAAAAGTCATTGGGTTATCTAAAATTCCGCGTATTGTAGATATGTTCGCCCGCCGTCTACAAGTCCAAGAGCGCCTCACTCGCCAAATTGCCGACTTTATAGATGCCGTCCTTGCACCAAAGGGTGTCGCGGTGGTTTTAGATGGAATGCACATGTGTTCAATGATGCGTGGGGTGCAAAAATGTCATTCTGGCATGACCACCAGCGCCATGTTGGGCGCATTCCGCGAGAATGATATTACCCGCCGTGAATTTTTGTCGCATATAGAACGTGCTGGCGGACGTTCTGTATTCTAGTTAAATAGCTTTTTAAGGATGATAGTCTATAAGAACATATCATCCTTAACGATTTTATCTAATCACCAACTGCTGGTTGTGGACGATAAATAGTAGCCAACCGCGATGGATTCACTTGGTCTGTGAGTCCAAAAAATTCGCAAAAGTTCATAATCAGGGGTTTCCATTTATGTGGGTCAATATAATTGGGGTGATTTTCGACCAATATAGATTCATCCACATGCACCCGTAAAATGGTCAGTTCAATGCTCACAACATAATCATCATTCAACCCAAATGGGCGAATATGCTCAACCCTAGCTTCCATCTGAACAGGACATTCTAAAGCACGCGGGGATTTTACCAAGTCAGATGAGATGGGAGTCAATTGTGCCACCTCAAATTTATTCGGTTCATATTGATAGCCCTTTTTTGCCTTATATGCAGGGACAGGGTTCACACCGGTGAGTAATGCAAGTCTATCTACCGCATCTACCAAATCTACAGAGGGTAGATTTAACACACACTCACCTGTCCGATACAAATTGCTCACTGTTTTTGACCGATTGCTCATCCCTAACATACACGATTGGTCTAACCACCATCCCGAAGAAATCGGCGCAAGGTTGGGGCTTTCATCTTCATTCATAGTCGAAATTAAAATAACAGGTGTGCCAAAATAAAGAATTTTGGGTTGAATCACTTTGTGCATCAATTCATCTCCATTGGTTTATATCGTCAGTCGTATCTTATGATGAATCAAATGCCCCTACTATCATATTCTTGCGCGTCAAATTTTTAGGCGACTCGGCTCAAATCCACCCAATAATGCCGATTGATTTATCCGATTGGATATGTTACCATTGCACGACAATTTAGATGGTACACTCATCAAGAGCGACAGAGAGAAATGGCTCTATGAAGTCGCGGCAACCCCCGAAGCATCGGGTAGGTGCTAAGTCCATCAGAGGCAACTCTGGAAGATGAGCGCGAACAATCGGTAATGTCGTTAAACGCGCCTCTTCCTGTTATATTGAAGAGGCGTTTTGTATTTTATATCAAGGAGCAAGCAGTGAGCAGTTCTTCAAGTTTTATGTCGTCCCCGCAATACTTCTATACATCGGAATCGGTGTCCGAAGGGCATCCCGACAAGATGTGTGACCAAATTTCAGATGCCGTCCTCGATGCCATTTTGGAACAAGACCCAATGGCGCGGGTGGCATGTGAAACATCTACAACCACAGGCGTTGTCTTTGTTTTTGGCGAAATTTCGACCCGCGCTTATGTGGATATTGAAAAATTGGTGCGCGAAACCGTCACCAATATCGGTTATACACGCGGAAAATTTGGTTTTGATGCCGATACCTGTGCGGTGATGGTCTCTATCAAAGAACAATCCCCCGACATTGCACAAGGTGTAGACAAAGCCCTCGAAGTTCGGCAAGGTGAAATGACTGATGCCGAAATTGATGCCACAGGCGCGGGCGACCAAGGCATGATGATTGGGTTTGCATGTGATGAAACCCCAGAATATATGCCACTCACCATTGCCCTTTCGCACAAACTCGTGCGCCGTTTAACAGAAGCCCGCAAAGGTGGCGAAATTGAATGGTTACGCCCAGATGCCAAAAGCCAAGTCACCGTTGAATATGCCTATGGCAAACCAAAACGGGTAGATACCATCGTCATCTCTACTCAACACGCCCCAGAAGTCAGCCAAGCAGAAATCCGCGCTACCGTGATTGACCGCATCATCAAACGTGTCGTCCCTGCCGAATTGATTGATGCCGAAACCCGCATTTTTGTGAACCCAACAGGGCGTTTCGTCACGGGCGGTCCAATGGGCGATGCTGGTCTGACTGGTCGTAAAATCATTGTAGATACCTATGGTGGTGTGGCTCGTCATGGTGGTGGTGCATTTAGCGGAAAAGACCCCACGAAAGTTGACCGCAGTGCCGCTTATATGGCACGTTATATCGCAAAAAATATTGTCGCCGCTGGTTTGGCTACCCGCTTTGAATTACAAGTGTCGTATGCCATCGGCGTATCTCATCCCACCTCGCTGGCTGTCGAAACATTTGGCACAGGCGTGATTGAAGATGAAAAGATTGTGGCGCTCATCCGCAAACATTTCGATATGCGCCCAGCCGCCATCATCCGCGATTTAGATTTGCGCCGTCCGATGTATCGTCAAGTGGCGGCGTATGGTCACTTTGGGCGCGATGATTTGAATGTGCCTTGGGAACAAACCGATAAAGCCGAAATTTTGCGTAAAGAAGCAGGCTTGTAATTTATCTCCCTACCCCAAACAAAAAAACGGATGGTCATGTGCCATCCGTTTTTGATTTACAATGGTATTAGGACATTGCTAAAGGGATATTTTGATGACAATCACAAGTAAAAAAACATATTCAGATACCACATTCAAAAGAATTGATTTGAATCATCAACAAATTCTTCAGTCTGAATTCGATAATTGCAAATTCGTTCACTGCGATTTTTCTGATGCACAATTTCAAGTATGCCGTTTTACCGATTGCACATTTGAAGATTGCAACTTCAAAATGGCTCAACTACATGGGTGTGTATTTTCTAAAATAACATTTAAGAAATGTAGCCTTATGGGTGTAGATTGGACGCAAGCCAATTGGGATGATTGGGCAACCAAACTGGGGGCATTAGCATTTTTTGATTGTGAATTAAAATATAGCATCTTCTTTGGACTCAATTTGCATCAGTTCAAATTGATTAATTGCTATGCTCATGAGGCTAATTTTTCTGAGGCAGATTTATCTGAAGCGGATTGTAAAAATACCGATTTTGCGGGGGCATTGTTCCATAATACCAATTTAACTCAAGCTAATTTTGTCGGGGCAAAAAATTATGCCATTGATATAACTCATAACATCATCAAAAAGGCAAAATTTTCTTTACCAGAAGCAACTCGTCTCTTATTCTATCTGGATATCACACTCATAGACCCACAAACGCAACAAGCAATCGAACCTACAGATGATTTAGCCTAGTGGCATGATGTATCTATCATGCCACCACCGCTACAACATTATTTATGATGCTTGAGCAACATTTTCAGTTTGCTTTTTTGGCATCACCAAGCGCATCACAGGGTTATTTCCCGATTGTAGGTGGTCAATCAGGCTCACCACGACAAATCCAACCGAGATGAGTATTACCACCAACACAATTTGACCACCATCCAACGCACCAGTCGGATTCACCACAGGCACACCTTCAACGGCTCTATCCCAAATGGTTTTGAGCGAGCCTAACATGAAACCTGTCAATGCGGCGATGGTGATATTGCCATAATTTTTCAGCGTCCAACTTAATACCCGCGAGAAAATCATGATGCCAATGATACATCCCAACGCCACAGGCACAACCACCGCAATAAAATTACCAATATCACGGAAATTTTTGACCGCATTCAAGATATGTTCATATTGCCCAAGAATGAGCAAAATGAATGACCCCGAAATACCGGGTAAAATCATCGCACAAATGGCAACCGCACCACTCAAAAACAATGTGATAACACTGTGGTCGCCATCCCCCAATGCAGGCAAACTCACAATAATGAAGGCGACAATTGTCGTTACGACAAACGCGATAATCGCATCTACAGACCATTTCACTGTAATCCCGATTGCCAAAATGGATGCAAAAATGAGACCTGCGAAAAATGCAAAGATGAATGTGGGTTGATTTTCGAGTAAATTACTCAAGAGGCTGGCAAGAAGTAAGATAGCTGTACCAATACCTAATAGCAAACTAATCAAAAAGCGTAAGGCGGTGTGGTCTATAAAACCAGTCACATCAAATTTGAGCGCCTTGCGTAAAGCGATGAGATTGAATGATTTAATGGCATTGATGAGGGTCTCATAAATCCCAGAAATGAAGGCAATCGTCCCACCAGACACACCGGGGACAATATCGGCACATCCCATCGCAAAGCCTGTCAAATAAATACGTAAGTATTGCGTCAGTGTTTTTGGATGTGAAAGGTCTTGGTGCATTTTATTGGTTGTATCTGTCATAATATCTCCGTATTGGGAATGATTTATCATGTCCCTATAAATTATCGAATTATTGCCCAGATTGGGGCAAATTGGTTTGAATGATGCCCCAGAAATATGCCTTCGTCAATACTGTTTGGTACAATAGAAGAAAATTATGCGTAGCAATGAGGTTAGTATGCCCCTAATCACCACATCACGCGGTCAAATATTTATTGCAGACCATCGCAAAGCCGATTCAAACATGATTCCTGTCATTTTTATACACGGTGCAGGCGGAACTCACTTAGATTGGTCGGCAGACTTGCGCCGATTGCCCCAAGCCAATGCTATTGCGCTCGATTTACCCGCGCATGGCAAAAGCACGCCACCCCATCGAACAAGTATCAAAGACTATGCCGATGATGTGATGGCGCTGGTAGAAACATTATCGCTCCCACGCGCTATTTTTGCGGGACATAGCATGGGCGGGGGCATTGCCCAACAACTTGCGGTTTCGTATCCAGATAAAGTGGCTGGTTTAATTTTATTTGGCACAGGCGCAAAATTAGCCGTGCATCCTGATATTCTGAATCAGGTGATGACCAATTATGTCGCTGTTGCCGATTTATTGGCAGGTTGGTTGTGGGGTGCAGATGTCACTGATGACATGAAGCAAATCACACGCCAGCAATTGCTCAAAACACCGCCAGAAGTCACTTATGGCGATTATACCGCTTGTAATGGCTTTGATATTCGGGCAGAACTGAAAAATATCACCGCCCCGACATTGGTCATGAGTGGCACAAATGATAAAATGACACCGCTTAAATATGGGCAATATCTCGCTGATAATATTGCTCATGCAAAATTTGCCATTATCGAAAATGCGGGGCATATGCTCGGATTAGAACACCCGCAAACGGTGGCAACTATCGTCAAGGAGTGGTTAGAAGGATTGGCTCATGCAACATCTTAATCGGTTATGGCAAATGGTCAGCGCGGTGAATACCGTGCGTGATATTGCACAAAAGACCAAAACCTATTATTTTGCCATTCAACCGCACATGACCTTTTATTTGCATATCGCAGGGGCAGAAGTGGAACTCATCCGTTGGGACCGCCCGATGATAGAGATGACAGCCCGCTTAGATGGTGTATTTGGCTGGCGAATCGCCGTAGACCAAGACGAAGCAGGGGTGTATGTGGCGGCGCGGCGACGTCCTGTGGTGGGCGAAATTGCCTATGGGCGGTTTGAAGTGCGTTGCCCTCATGATACGTATAATATTTTCAAATTAGAAGCGTGCAAACTCACTCTCAACGATGTCACAGGAGAATTTCACCTGCCCGCAAAAAATAACACAAATCCATTATTATTAGATGGGAAATTGTAATCAACATTCACAAAATGCTTGCTTGTAACGGCTAGTGAGAATAGAATCAACATTATGGAGAATGGTCATAGTCTACCCACGACATATCGCGCCCTGCGTGATTTATCTGAACAAGATTTGGCATATTTACAAGACAAATATGCCCATATTGCTCCTATCCTACACGATTTTCATGGCGATATTGTTTGGGAACAAGGGCAATCGCCGATGGATGAATTGGTCAGTTGTATCCTTAGCCAAAGCACCACCGATGCCAACCGCGACAGAGGTTTCGCGCTCCTCAAAGAAGCCTTTCCCACATGGGAAGATGTCGCCAATGCCCCTACCCCAGATGTCGTAGATGCGATTCGTCCCGCAGGATTGGCGAATCAAAAAGCACCACGGATTCAAAGGGCGCTCCAAAAAATTTTTGCCGAGCATGGCGATTATAACATTGACTTTTTAGCCGATATTCCGATTGATGAGGCTAAAGCATGGTTAATGAGCATTGATGGTGTTGGTCCAAAGACTGCCGCCATTGTGATGTGCTTTGCCTTCAACCGCCCAGCATTCCCCGTAGATACTCATATTCATCGGGTATCGAAACGGATTGGATTTTTGTCAGAAAAAACATCTGCCGATGAAGCTCATCCCATCATGGAAGCCATTGTGCCACCCCAAGCCTATTATGCATTTCATCTTCACCTTATCCGCTTGGGGCGCGAGATTTGCACCGCCAGACGCGCTCACTGTGAACAATGCCCTCTGACCGCGCATTGCCGTTATTATAAGACTGTTTATAGGATTACTCATGAGCCAGAATAATGCCCGTATCACCGAAATTGAAATCGCCAACATGCGAAATAACCTTAATCTCTTGCGTAGCCAACTCAAGGCGGGGCGCGTGGATGAGGCTTTCTTTAACAAACAAATAGATAAACTCGATAATTTGCTCCTGCGGGTTGGAGAAGAACAAGCCCATCAATCTCAAAGCTCGAAATTTGAGGCATTATATAATGTGAGTCGGATGCTTGGTTCATCGCTCGATTTGCAAGTCGTATTAGACCAAGTGATGGACGCGATTATTCAACTGACTGGGGCAGAGCGTGGGTTTTTGATGTTGCGCGATGATGACGGGAATTTGCAAGTCAAAGCCGCGCGCAACTTCGACCAACAAAATTTGGATAGTGGCGACTTTAAGTACAGTCGCACCGTGTGTAACACTGTAATTGATAGTGCCAAGCCCATCCTCACCACCAACGCCAGCGAAGACCCACGCTTTGCAGGGCAAGCCAGCATTGTGGCGCAATCGTTACGGAGCATCATGGCGACTCCGTTACGGGCGCGTGGGCAAGTATTCGGTGTGGTTTATGTGGATAGTCGTGCTTTGGCGGGATTATTCCGCGAGAGCGACCTCGCCGCATTGGACGCGCTCTCATCACAAGCCGCCATTGCACTTGATAATGCCTTATTATTCAATGAAACAGACCAAGCCCTTAGCCAACGTGTAGAGCAATTGCGCCAATTACGCCGTGTAGATATGCTCCTCAATGAGACCTTAGATGCCGAAAAAGCGGTGCAATTCACCCTCGAATGGGCATGTAAATTGGTTGGAGCAGAACGGGGACATTTTGCCTTGCTCATCGGAAACCCACCCACCTTTGACACCCTCTATCATTATGGGATGAATATCGGAGAATCTTTTGTCGGCACATTCACCGAGCATTTTCCACCGATTGAATTGGTCATCAGCATGAAGCGCACCTTGCCGATTATGAGTGACGACCAAAGCCAAGCGGCGCTCATTGTGCCATCGCTCAAAGACCAAGAGGTGCGCGGGATTATGGTCTTAGAGCGTCATGGGGAAGCCTTCAATGAGGAACAAGCCGACCTAACAGAACGTATTTTAGCACGCGGTGCGGTTGCGATTGAAAATGCCTTGTTATATGAACGGGTACAAGCCGCCAATAAAGCCAAAAGCGAATTTGTTGGGATTGTCGCGCATGACCTCAAATCGCCCATGACAGGCATTAAAGGTTATGCCGAATTGCTCATCATGCTTGGTGGGTTGCAAGAAAGCCAAGTGAATTACCTCAAACGCATCAGCGATACAGTAACCCGTATGGAAATTTTGGTGCAAGATTTGGCAGATATTAGCCGTATCGAAAGCGGTCATTTCTATATGGAAGAGCGCCGTGTGCGCGTTGGGGATGTGGTACAAGCCGTTCAAGATGGCACGATGCCACAAATTAAAGAGCGTAATCATACTTTTGTGATGGATATGCCCGACAATTTGCCCGATTTATGGGTAGATTATTATCGCTTGTTGCAAGTCCTGACCAATTTGGTCAGTAATGCGTATAAATATACCCCCGATGGTGGCACAATTACCCTCAAAATCGGGCGCGATGATGGAAGGGTGCGCTTTAGTGTCATTGATACAGGCATTGGTCTCACAGCAGAGCAAATCGCCAAATTGGGGACAAAATTCTGGCGTGCAGATGATAATTTTACCCGTTCACAACCGGGGACAGGTTTGGGATTTTCGATTACTCGTAGTTTGGTGGAACAAATGGGTAGCACCATCGAAATCACCAGCGTCCCTCAAAAGGGAAGCACTTTTAGCTTTAGCATTGCAATTACACCAGAGGAATAAGCGACATGCACGTTTTTTTATCGCCTCATTATGATGATGTCGTCCTCAGTTGTGGGGCATTCATCCGCACATTGACCATGCGGGGCAATAATGTCACCATTATGACCGTGATGGGAGGCAATCCGCCCGAAACCTTACCCCAAAATCTGCTTATCGAAGAATTACATGCCCGTTGGGATGCTGGTGAAAATCCTGTCGAGGCGCGTAAAAAAGAAGATGGCATCGCAGTAAGGTCTTTGGGCGCAATCACCGCCACCATCAAAATCCCCGATTGCATTTATCGGACACATGATGGGATAGCCTTGTATCAGACAGGTGAATCATTATTTGGGGATATTCATCCCAACGACCCCGCCCAAGAAAAATTAAGTCTCGATGATTTTACCACCGAGACATTTATCAAAGCGGTATATGTGCCGTTGGGAATTGGTAATCATGTAGACCATCAATTGGTACGAAATGCAGGAATCCGCCTACATGACCAGCATCCGCCGTTTGATGTATGGTTTTATGAAGATTATCCGTATAGCGAAAACGCAGAAAAGCGTGAAGTCGCTATCCAAAATTTTCCAAGACCATTAGAACCCATTATTCATCAGGTTAAGCCAAGCGCATTTCGCGCTAAGTTGGGTGCAATTGCCTGTTATCAGTCGCAAATTAGCACATTTTGGGCTACTCTAAATGAGATGAAAAATCGTGTAGAATCACACATGAAATTGATTGGCAATGGCGACCTTGCAGAACGCTTTTGGCGAATCAAAGATTAAGAGGAGTTGTAAATGTCCGCATTAGAAGAAGCAAAACAAGCATTAGCCGAATTATTAGAAAATGCGCGTGTGGGCAATATCATCCCGATTCGCCTGCCTAGCCAAATTGAGGAGATTCAAGCGTCTCTGCTCCAACCAGAACAAGAACATCAAGACGAAATCGCCGATTAGCGCCGTCGTACGG
>CALDGT010000903.1 GCA_937942935.1 uncultured Chloroflexota bacterium
ATTTTGATGAAAACGGAGTGTTATTATCGGCATTATGAGACCGACCACATCAGCAATGTCTCTAAAGAATTGATATTGCCTGCCATGCGTTGGCTGATGGAGAACTAACCCGTTATGTCTCACTTTAGTCGGTTGGGGACAGAAAATATCGGCAAATTATTGCGCGAGATGTCGTCTCAGACCACACTTTCATTGATGATGTATGCCATTTATGGCATCACCGACACTTATTTTTTGTCTATTGGCATCAATTCGTTGGCGGCGGCGGGCGCATCTATCATCTCGCCCGTCCTCATCCTCATCGGCGGGGTGACGACCACCGTTGGCGCGGGTGGTGCATCGGTGGTATCGCGGGCATTGGGCGAAAATAACCCCGATAAAGCCTCTCGGACAGTCGCCAACACCTTCATGATTTTTTGGGTGGTTGCCACAACCCTCACCGTCATCGGCGCGACCTTTATTGAGCCGATTGTATACCTGCTCGGCGCGACAGAGAGTGTCGCGCCGTATGCGATTGAATATGGGCGCATCATCTTTTTGGGCGCACTCACCAGCACCGGCTATTCAGCGATTGTGCGGGCAGATGGCAACATCCGCTATTCAACCGCCATGTGGTTCATCCCCGTCACGACCAATATCGTCCTCAGTTGGTTGTTTGTGATGATTTTTCATTGGGGTGCGGGCGGGGCGGCATTTGCGACCATTTTATCTCAGGGGGTTTCGGCGGGGATGGGCATTTATTTTTTCTTCTTCCGCAAAAAACGCTCGTATCACATCAAAAAAGCCTACTTTAACCCCGATTGGGCTATCATCGCAGAAGTCGTCCTCATCGGCTTTCCGTCGTTCATCAAAAATTTTAGCGCCAGCATGGTGGTCGTCATTACCAATAATTTGCTCAATAACATGGGTGGCGATGCCGCCCTGAGCGTGTTCGCCATCGTGAATCGGTTATATTCTGGGCTAAATACCCCACAAACAGGCATTGTACAAGGGATGCAACCGATTGTCGGGTATAATTTTGGACAGAAAAATTTTGACCGTGTGCGAAGAACCATCACCTATTCGCTGAGTACATCGTTGGTGTATGGGGTGGTGGTCGGTGGCTTGTGCTTGTTTTTCCCGATGACGCTCATCGGATTATTGACCACAGAAAGCACCATCATCGCCGATGGTCAAATCGCGTTGCAATTGATGGCGCTCGCGTGTCCTGTGGTGGGCATCTCGTTGATGATTGCCGCTTATTTTCAATCGGTTGGCAGGGCAAAAGAAGCCTTATTCATCACATTGGGCGGGATTATCCTCATCAAATTGCCCGTCTTGTTGTTGGCATCTGGATTATTTTCGCTCACTGGGATTTGGGTATCTGAGGCGGTATCGGAATTGATTTTGTGCATCGTGTCGTTGGTCATGTTGCGGAATTATCAGGCATCGTTGCAAGCGCCCATCCCCGCAGAAGCGCGATAGGCGCTTGTGCCACCGTTTGGCGATTGTTTTTTTTGCGGTGGGACATACGGGCGACAAGCGCCCTAGTTCCACCCTACAAACCTGCCTGTTTTTGTGGTGGGAAAATATTTCAAATATCCCCGATAAATGGATTTTATGGGGAAATAGATTTATTTTTTATCCCTTAAAATAATTGGAATGGTAGGGTGGCACTAGCGATAGCATATGTGCCACCGATTGGCTACTACACAGGCAGGCTAAACACTGCGACAGTCCCTTTACCGGGGGTGCTGAATAATTTGATTTGCCCGCCATAATGCACCGCGACCTCTTTCACCAACGGCAACCCCAACCCTAACCCCGATGTGGTTTGGGCGACATCGGCGCGGTAAAATCGCTCAAAGGCGTGTTCTAAGACATCGTTGTTCATGCCCACACCCGTATCTTCCACGACCAATTCAATCGCTTTTGCGCCAGAATCGAGCTTGCCAACCCGTGTACTCACGGTGATGTGTCCGCCCTCTGGGGTATACGACACCGCATTACGGAGCAAATGTTGGACAGACGACTTGATGAATAAATGACTCCCGCGCATCTTGGGCAAATCTTGAGATAGCACCGCCTGAACTTGTACATTTTTTGCGTTGGCTTCTGCGACGTATGTCGGCAATAATCCTTGCACAATATCATTGAGGTGAATCTGATACTCGGTCAATTCTTCGCGGATTTCGATTTGGGTGAGCAGGCTCAATGATTCGACCAATTCTAATAACAATCGCGCTTGTGCTTCGATATTATCAATATAGCGTGTCCGTTTTTCGGCATCTGTCACCTTGCGGAGCAAATAGAGGTTGGTGTGAATACTGCTGAGGGGTGTGCGGAATTGATGTTCCGATTGAATGCTGAATGCCTTCAGAATATCCACCCGTTGCCGTTCTAAGGTTGCCTCATCATGTTCTTTTTGGGCGCGTTTTTCGGGTTCAATATCTTTGCTGGCAAAATACGCCCGATACACATACCCATCGGTGGGGTGCATCATCGGCGCACCATAAATCCGTCGCCATTCAAACTCGCCATCATTCACCATCTTGACACGCAACTCTGCCACCGATGGCTGATTGAGCCGAATTTGCTTAAGGAATTGTTCGGTGGTGTACAAATCATCGGGATGTGCGACCTTTGCCCAATTCAGATAGTGGCGCTCATCCACCGGATTAAAATAATTGGTCTGGTCGCGTGTGAGCAGAGGCTCAACTTCGGTCATGTTGCCCTCTTTATCAAAATGCACCAAAAAAACTTCATCGCTGATGGCTTTCGCCAAAAATCCCTCATATTCAGACCGTTGTTGAATGAGTTCTTCTTGTTTGTGCATAGATGTGGTGCGCCGCAAGACCATCCCAGCCAACAAAAAGACCAGTAGGGCAGTGAGGGCAAATTCGCCAAACAAAATGGGGTCTTCAAATAACATCACCGTCCCGCCTAATGCGAGGGGCAACAGGATGTGCAGGCACATCACCACCAAGCTAATCGCAATGAATTCTGTAAAATGATAATCGCTAATATGGGTCTTGTATCCCCAACGGAGGGCATATCCCAATGCGGTGAGCGCAATGACAAAAATAAGATAAGAGACGGTGATGGGGTCATTAAAGATGAACATATCTAGCCCGATATACACCGTCAGGCTCATGCCACCCGCTATCCACCCACCCATCAACGACGCATAAATGAGCATCGAGAACCCAACATGAATATCGCGCTCA
>CALDGT010000904.1 GCA_937942935.1 uncultured Chloroflexota bacterium
AAATGGGCGACTCGTAGGGTGGGTACTAGGGCGCTTGTCGCCCGTATGTCCCACCGCGAAGAAAAAAACCGCTTGTCGCCCGTATGTCCCACCGTGACGAAAAAAACCGCGTGCGCCCATATGTCCCACTGTGATGAAAAAAATATATTTGGCAAACGGTGGCACAACCGCTATCGCTAGTCCCCCCCTACATGCCACCATCTGATGTGTAGATGATTATCAACCGTTACTGGGCATAACAAGATTCACGATGATGTCTGAATGTGTCAAGCCGATGGATTCAATCACCAAATAATTATCGGGCAGGTTTTCTTCTAGCACCGCCATGAGAAGGGTTGGTATCACCTCATATAAGACGGCTTGCTGTGTTGCATTGCCACCCATGACCGATTCTAGGTTCACTTTGACGAATCCATTAACCAGTGATAATCGGGCAGTGGTTGTCACCACCCCACCATCACTAAATTGTGCGGTGGTGAGGATGCCTGCGGGGGTAATATCGAACAAGATAGAGGTGATATCATGGCTAAGATGTGGTTGTGCCATGCCGAACAACGGCTGTTCATTAAGGGAAATGGTCGCACCTTCACCGAGTATGAATTGAAATGTGTCTGACCACACCCCACCGCCGAATGATTTTTGACCGCGCACGCGCCAATAATAAGTGCCTTTTTGGGCGAATGTTTGGGTGTGGCTGGTGGTTGTTACGGTGGCATCATATAAGATAGTGCTAAATTCGGCATTAGTCGAAATTTGTATCCGATAATTCTGCGCTCCACGTACAGGCGTCCAACGGAATTCGGTTGTTAGGCTACTAGACCCCACGCCAGACAACCGAAATGGACTGAATACACTTTGTCCAGATGCCTCAATGGATGAATGGGGAGGGAAGGTATAAATATACATCCCTTGTTGTGATACCCCATAATGTTCTAGGGTGCCATTAAAAGCGACAAAACTGCCATCATAAGAAATGCGCCCATACGGGTAAAAACTCAGTTGTGCTGGGACACCATTTGAATCTTTAGAAACATGCGTGACGGTATTTTGTTGGCGGTCATAGACATACATCTGGTAGCCTAAATAATTGCCTAAATCGTCATAATCATGGGCATTAAAGACCACATAACGTCCATCTGGGCTAAGATCCTGAAATAAACCAGAGACACTACTGCCATCGGGTGTCCTTAATGGGATAGTTTCATAAAGCCCTGTTTGAATATCATAGGCAAAGAGGGCGGCATAACGCGGGTCTGGAACGAGGGCGCTATGTGCCGAATTAAACACAATATACCTATCATTGTCATAAAATGCGACACTCATCGTAGACCCCCAAAAATAAGGTACGGTAACAGGGGTGTTGTTGGGTGTCATGATGGGGTATGAGGTTTGGGCTTGGACATCGTACAAATACAAGAATTGTCCTCCAAGTTCACCCGCCCCTAATTGTTGATAAACAATCGCCACATACCGATTATTTGGTGAAATGTAACCCATTAATGTGCCGAATGTCGGGCTGGTAAACGTAGATACGCGCACTGTCTGGCTCGTTTGGAAATTGTGCAAATAGTAATCCCCAGCAAAGATAAATAGGCTCAGATTACCATCGTCCGAGATATCTACCCCATTTACAGGATTCATGGGTGTTCCATTGGATTGTTTGGATATTAATGTGACCGTATTCAGCGTGCGGTCATAGCGATAAACCCCCTGAACCCCGTTAAAAGTCATTTGCACCAGCGCATACCGACCATCTGATGAGATATGAGGGACAAACCCTATTGAAGCCGACCCCAATGCCGATATACTTTGTGCTATCCAAAGGTCACGAGTTGTCCCCGTTAAAAAATCATACTCATTTATACCATTGATGAATAGCGACTGTGCGTTATCTCTAAAAAAGATTGTAGAAAAATCATTATTCACATTGAGATATGTGGTTGACCCGCCCGAAAATGGGGTAAACGTAAAGATGACGGTTCTTGGTTGTGACCAAAGCTCGCCGACTGCGCGTACCCGCCAATAATAACGGTCATACAAGAAAAATACTTGTGCGATGCTGGTATCGCTGGTCGTTTTTTCTGCGACAATTGTGGTGAAATTGAAATCTGTCGCCACTTGAATATCATAACCGGTTGCGCCACTCACCGCGCTCCATATCAGCATGAAGGTTGGTGTATAAGATATAGCCATCTCACGAGGCGCAATTAGAGTTGGCACAGAACTTGATTCTATTGTGAATCGGCGCACCGATGACCATTCACCTTCTACAGTTCCATTTTTGGCACGCACCCGCCAATAATATGTCCCTACCATCGAAAACACATAATTATAACTGGTCGGGGTAACAGTCGTATCATGCAAAATATTGTCACCATAGAAACCATAGATATGAGCAATCTGAATCTGATATTGAGGTGCATCTGTGACCGCCCCCCAACTCAATGTGACATTGGGGTCAGATGTGGTGAGTGTATTGGTTGGGGCAAGCAATTCTGGCGCACTCATGGGTTGAATGATGAATTGGCGCACCGATGACCATGCCCCATAACTTGAATCGGGGGCATAACCACCTCTAGTACGCACCCGCCAATAAAATGTTCCTGCCGAATACAGTTTATAAGTATGGCTGGTTGCGCTGACTATAATGTCAAGTGCCATCTGACCAGAGAAGGCACTGCTATTAGAAACCTGAATTTGATATATTCCTGCACTGCCCGCATTTCCCCAACTAAACGCGATATCGGGGTTTGTCGTGGTGAAACCATCCGCAGGGGCGATTAATGCAGGGATAGTTTGCGATAAGACATTGGCGCGTAATGGCATTGTTGATGTCTGCTGAGTCGGTGTGTCCAAAACGGCTACGGGAGATTGTTGGGCAAAAACAGACATATTAAAAATAGCGAGCATGATTATCATGCTAACTGGCAAAGCGATGCGTTTGATGGGGTACATAAGGTTTTTTTTCCCGTGATGAAAAAATGATAAGGTGCGTATAGTGTTGCTCACCCATATAGTACCATAGTATGAGTTTATTGTATGTGTATATTTTGTTAACCATCAGGTAAGCGTAGGTAAAATTAAAAGGCTTCATATAGTCATTAAGCCCATTTCAGCATAGCGTAGAGCAAGCGTAGGGATTCCGTTAGGGATATTTTGCCATAGTCGCGTTATAGTCGTGTCATATAACCGAAAGGGGTATTAGGGATGACCTACAAAACCATTTTCATCAGGTTGCTCATCATTATTTTTGCCATAACTCATTCGATAATCCATGCCGATGACATCCTCATCACCACTTGCGATTTTAATACACTCCACACCGCCATTCAAAATGCCGATGGTGTGATTCAAGTGGATTGCGAGGGGATAATTTCGTTTCCCAGACAAATAAGCATCACAGGGGATGTGCATCTCATCGGCAACGAGGCGCTCATACTCGATGGGGGAGGGCGGACACGATTGTTTTATGTGGCAGATGGCGCATCGCTCACGCTCGAAAATATGACCATCCAAAACGGATATTCAAGCGAATTTGGGGGCGCAGTGTTGAATGATGGCGGGTCGCTGACCATCCACAAGGCATTATTCACCCGTAACGAAGCAGGGTCTGGCGGGGCAATTTATAATTTTGGCGCGATGACCATCACAGACAGTCATTTTATGCGGAATAGTGGGGATTATGGCGGTGTGATTTATAACGACGAGTCAGACGCGAGCATCACCAACACCTATTTTGCATTCAATAAAGGATATCATGGCGTGGCTGTTTATAACGATAGGGGCAACACAACCCTCTCTGAAGTCAAATTATATTATAATGACCCAAACTCAAGTGGGTCTATTTTATTTAATACGCAATCAAGCCTCATGGATGTTCGTTTGAGTTATCTGTATAGCCCCGCGCTTATTTATGGGAGCATTATCAACGACAACGGGATATTTTTGAGCCAAGATACCCATTATGCGCGTGTGAATTGTGAAGTCGGTGTTATTACCGATAGGGGTGGCAACACGGGCGGGTGTGGATTTGATAGCCCCGCACCATCAACCGATGTGGTTGTGACCGATTGTGACCATTTTTGGGGGCGTGGCACAGTGCTAGAAGCAATCATAATCGTTGGTGTAGCAGATGGAAAGATTACATTTGATTGTAGTGGGACAATCGAATTTCTGTATGAATTAATTGGTTATCACAGTGTTACCATTGATGGGGGCGGTGATATTATATTCGATGGACGGGGGTCAAAAACCCTTTTCCGTACCATCGGGTATCCTTATGATGAAACTTTCCGCTTTGAGGGGCTAACTTTTCAGAATGGAAAAGCGAGTCGAATAGCAGGGGCTATCAGTTCTACAGGGAATTTGGAAATTTATAAGTGTACTTTTGAGAATAATCAATCGTTTTCTGAGGGTGGGGCAATCTATCATGAAGGGACAATACAAATTCACGATAGTATATTCACCAATAATCAGGCACCAATCAATGGCGGTGCGATTTTTGCTGAACTTAATTTTGCAATAAGCACACAAGTCGCCTTTATGATGATCAACAGCACATTTAGTAACAATTTGGTTGGGCATGGCGATGGTGGTGCGATTGCACTCATTCCATTTTATTCGAGCGAGACGAATTTTGCTTATATTATGGAGAGTACCTTTAGCAACAACTCCGCACAATTTGATGGTGGTGCGATTTTTACTGATGATGTCAACCTCACCCTCACCGATAGCACCTTCACAGGCAATGTGGCAGGCGAAAATGGTGGGGCAATTTATATGCGGGATGCTTTTATCACCATTCAAAATAGCACCTTCACCAACAACACGGCGGGCATAGATGGCGGGGCAATTTTCCATGAACACGATATCAGGGAATATATTACAGTAGATAGTGCTATCGCCAGCGCAAATTCAACTTATACAGATAATACGTGTGTATCGGCAGTGGTGATAACAGATTCGGGTGGAAATCGCGCACAAAATGCCGATGGATGCCCCAATTCGCCAAATGATTAATTTGTCACCGACAATTTGTGACATTTTTCCTACGTAACCTTTTCACACATTTAACGGTATTTCTGATAGAATAATGATTATAAGATGAATTCATAACAAACAAGCGTGTGTTTATTCATCCCTTTTAGTATGCAAAAGGTAGAAAGAAAATTATGAGACGTTATCAAAGATTGGCAACACTAACACATCTTCTCTTGCTGGTGATGTTGGTGGTCAATACTTTTGCGCCAGCCATTTTGGTGAACGCACAAGAGACGACCCCCGATGCCCCACCCGTAGAGACCACCCCAGAGACGACACCTGTTGATGTCCCCACAGAGACCCCCACAGATGTCCCGCCAACCCCAACCGAAGCCCCACCGGTTGTTATTCCACCCCAAACACCACCCAGTGCGGGTAGCCTGTTTTTGGCGGATTTTAACACCCTAGACACCTCTGCCTTCCTTATAACAGGGGAGTGGGCGGTGACAGGCGAGACCGCCGTGTTCACCACCATCGCTCCAAATGCCAGCGCGATTGTGAATGGCATGTTGTGGGAAGATTTCATCCTCGTGACCACTGTCAAAATTGGCGCGACAGGTGAAGCGGTCATTGGCTTGCGCGTTGGTGCAGAAAGTTACGCCATCCGCATCTCCGATACAGGTAGTGCCACCCTTTGGCGCGGGACAACCTTACTCGGTGGGGTGAACGTTGTGCCAGAATCCACACCAGACCTCAGCGCCGCACCCAATACCTATGAAGTGGCGATTAGCGCGGTAGACGGTGCAATCACAGTCGCAGTGGATAATGTGACCCAAATCAATATCACCGACCCTGCACCGTTGGTAGCGGGTTATATTGTTTTTGGGACAACCGAGACCAGCGCGAATGTCGTTGGATACGATAACATCCTCATTCAAGCACAAGTTCCCGTGACAAATGAAACCCCAGTGACACCGGTTGAACCAGTCGAAACCCCCATCGTCATCCCACCACTCGACCCAACCCCAGAAAATACCCCTGTGGTTGAAATCACAGAAGAACCTGTCGTTGAAGCCACAGAAGTTCCTGTCGAAGCGACACCCGTTATTGAAGTGACGCCCGATGTTGAAGCAACACCCGATGTTGAAGCAACACCTGATGTTGAAGCGACACCTGATGTTGAAGCAACACCTGATGTCGAAGCGACTCCTGATGTTGAAGCGACCCCCGATGTTGAAGTGACTCCAGAAGCAGAAGTCACCGAAACCCCCGTCCCGTTGGCATTGGATGAAGCCGAAATTGCCAAGTTACAAGGCAATATTTGGGAATTGCTCCAAGCCTATTACGGTGGCGATATAGAAGGCGCACAAGCCTTTGCAGAAGCCCGCTTTATGGATTGGCGCGAAGACGGACGCTTGCAAGTGTGGGTGTATCCGTATGCAGTCGAAAATATCCCAACCATCGCCGCCTATTTATTAGAATTGGGCGGGGAAGTGTTGTTCTTGAGCGATTATCACATTGATGTGATTTTGGAACTCGAAACCATTGTCGAAATCGCCCGCGATGGACGCATTTTTGGCATCACACTCCCTGTCGTTGGGTCATCTACCAGCGCAGACGATGAATTGACCACCAATGGCATCGGCACACCACAACGGTTGGCGACCACTGGCACAGGCTCACTGATTCCCCACACACTCGACCAGCTCGGCATTAGT
>CALDGT010000905.1 GCA_937942935.1 uncultured Chloroflexota bacterium
ATAACAAATTCACCAACGATTCGACCTGTTGCGTATTTTGTATCGCTTTAATACGGTGGTTGATTTCGCTGATAATTGTTGTTTGGTCTGGATATTGAACACAATAGTTGAATAATTCTTTGAGTTGCCCATTTTCTAGCAGAACTTGGATAATGGTATGGGTGATATGCGGTGGATTATCATTCAGACGATTGATAAGGGGATAATCAGCATTTTTGTATAGTAAGTTGACCAATTGCACCCGCATCGACTCATAAACGGTATTCAACAGGGTTTCAATAACCCGTGTGAGCATATTTTTATGGTCTGTTGCGCCCTCATATAAGGCGGTTAATTCTGGGATACTTTGTGCGATGTAGGAGGCGTCTTTATTGGCATCAGATTCATACCCCCATCCCCATACTTCTTTTTCGTGAACCCATTTTTCATCCCAGTTATCGCCATAATCATCCCGAACATATCGGGCGGTTATGCCTAATTGACGCAAGCACGCCCAATTATTGGCACATCCCAATAAACTAATAGCCGTGAACGCATAAGCAGGTGAATTGAGCATGATCACTGCCCGTTCAATATAGGCTTGTTTGTTTGGGTCTTGGCTGAGGTCTAATGAGACTAATTGGGGTTTGATGCTATAAAAAGCACTTTCGACCACTGCTACACAATCATTGAGGATGGCTTGTTGCCAAATATCCGTCGAAAACCGATTACGAAACTGAGTTGTAATCAATCCGCGTATGGGATAAGCAATGTTCCAATCGGTGAGAGAGCGAAATTCTTCTGGTTTGCTATCTTGATAGGGGTCATTCAACATTAAGTCGGCAAGTTGCGCCAAAATATCATCAGGCAGATTTTCTGGCAATTCATAAAATGCCGATTTGAATGTCTCTAGGGGCTGTACATGGTCTTTGAGTTGTTGGATGAGGGCTGTGTAGTCACTCATAATATCATCCTTTTTCGCTTATTTCCCCCAAGATAAGGATGATAACTTTATTATAACCCCATTTTATCCTTTTAGATGCTTGTATTTTGGGGCAGACATCTATTTTTTGCCTGCCCTGATATCGCTTTAGTCATTGATGCCGAGCGCATAAATATCGCGCTTGTGCCACCCGCTAATTTCGGCTAAATCGTGTGAGATGTGCTTCATCGAATCGCCATCGGCACGCCGTTTGGCAATTTCATCACGCAATTGGGCTTCTGTCCATTTGCGCGGTGCATCATCCCCCGCCCCACTAACCACAATCACAATCTCTCCGCGTGGCGGATTTGCCTCAAAATGTTCGCTGACCGCTTCAATATCGCCACGCAAAAATTCTTCAAATTTTTTGCTAATTTCGCGTGCAACAGCGACCACCCGATTACCGAGTATTTGATGAATCAGGCTGAGTGTTTCGGTTAAGCGGTTGGGGCTTTCATAAAAAATGAGGGTGTATTTGAGCGTGGCAATATCGGTTAATAAAGCGACTTGCTCGCCTGTTTTACGGGGGAAAAATCCTAAAAACAAAAAGGTGTCGGTGGGCAAGCCCGATGCAGTGAGGGCAGGTAAAACGGCATTGGCACCGGGGAGCGCCTCTATCCGATACCCCGCGCTGATGACTGCCTTCACCAATTCATATCCGGGGTCGCTGATGGCAGGCGTGCCTGCATCCGAAATGAGCGCCACATCGCCAGATTGGAGTGCGTTCAAAATCGCATCTAATTTTGTCAATTTATTATGCTCATGATAACTGGTGAGTGGGGTTTGGATGTCATAATGCTTGAGCAAAATATGACTGGTGCGTGTATCTTCGGCGGCAATGAGAGAGACCTCGCGCAAAATCCGCAGAGCGCGTAAGGTGATGTCTTCTAAATTGCCAATTGGTGTTGGTACAAGGTATAGTGTTCCCAAAATTGCGCTCCTGTAGGCTAACCGTCAGGTTAGAGCCATTCATCACATCCCTAAATTATGCTATTATTTTGCCAAATGCCTAGTTTGAGTAGTATGGAGATAGGGTTTTGATGATGAAATTAATGCGTATTGGGTTGATGTTGGCTGTGATGTTATCTGTGATGCTCACTCCTACCCACGCCCAAATAGATACCTCTGCTTGTGCCGATGTTGTCCCTAATGGCGAAATTCCCGATTTGTGTATGCGCCTCATGCAAGCGTTTCCAGAACCAACGGTGCTAGCGATTCCGCAAGACCGTTTCACCATTGATTATTATGATTTCTGGCGTGTGAATAACACTCAGCCCCCCGTTTATGATGCACCCGGTGGGAATGTGATTCGCAATATGCCCGCAGGATTCAATTTTATCAATGTGGTGAACCAAACCGATGGCTGGGTACAAGCCGAAAATGGTGAATGGTTTCGCGCAGAAGATGTTTTAGAAAACGAAAAACTCTCTTATATGAGTGGCGTCCGCATTTTAGACGGGCTACAAAATCGGTTTGCATGGATTTTGGGGACGATGTATACCGTCCCAGAACCCAAAGGACGACAATCTCCAGAGACAGGGCGCTTAGTTCAACGCTATGACTTGGTGAATATTTTCGCCGAGGCGGTAGACGAAGATGGCTGGCGCTGGTATATGGTCGGACCAAATGAATGGGTCGAACAACGCATGGTGGCGAAAGTCTTTAAGATTGACCGTCCAGAAGGCGTAGAAGGGCGTTGGGTGGCGGTAGATTTATATGAGCAAACCCTTGTCGCATACGAAAATGATACCCCTGTATTTGCGACATTGATTGCCACAGGTATCCCCGGATTTGATACCCGTGAAGGGATTTATCCCGTGTGGGCGCGGTTAGACCGTGACCGTATGTCTGGTTTGACTGGTGCGCCGAATGCGTGGGATTTGCAAAGTGTGCCATTTGTGATGTATTTTGATGAAGGGCGCAGTTTGCATGGCACATATTGGCACGATAATTTTGGGTATCGGCAAAGCAAAGGCTGTGTGAACCTCACCATTAGCGATGCCAGTTATGTGTTTCAATGGATGAGCGAAACAGAAATCCGCGATGAAGAAAATAATCCCATCAATTATGTCTATGTACATAGTTCTGGGGAATATCTCGGTGAAGGTGCATCAACGAAATAGCGATTCATAGGGGGTAATGATGTTTAGGGGCGATGCGCTATGCTAATCGTCCCCTACATCCCAAAAATCCCCTATGTTACACATCACGCACACATCGAAAGCCTTTGGTCTCATCTTTTACCGATGGCGCACCCCATCCGCGAAATGCCGAGCGCAAATTATTGGCATAATCCACATAACTGCCCCCGCGCAACACACGGTCTACATCACCCCAATCTATATTCGGACTCAAATCATACGGATAAGGGATGATGGGCGAGGCTGTCCATTCCCAAACATTGCCCGCCATATCCAACGCCCCCACCCAAGACGCATTATCATAAATACCAACACGCATATTAGATGTCGTTACCGAGTTGATATTACGCGCTTTTTGAGTATCAAACACATTTCCCCACGGATAAATTAACCCTTCTGTTCCGCGTGCGGCATATTCCCACTCCGCTTCGGTGGGTAATCTGCCTCCGCGCAAATGGCAAAACTCTTGCGCCTCATAATAGGTGATGTTCACACGGGGTTCATAATCTTGTGTGAATGTACTGGCAGTGCGAGCTGTTCCGTGCCATAGCTCAAATTGAAGGTTTGTCACTTCGGTATGGTCTATCCAAAATGGCTTTTCAAAACATACCGTTTGTTCTGGGGCTTCTGCCTCAAAAACAATACGGTCACAACTGCCAAAATAATTAACACAGGCATTATAAGCACTTTGAATTTGTGTGGCGGTACTGCCCATCGTAAAACATCCCGCAGGCACAAAGACCATCTCTACACCGTCTATTGTTTCGATAATCGGCAGGTCATAAACTTGTGGCGCAAGCGCGGTTTGGGTGATATCGGCGACTGCGGTTTGGGTCATGCCAAGATTCAGCACCCGTTGAGCATTTTGGGTCAAAATAGCCTGTGAAGTTAATCGCAGATTTGCCTGATGAATGGCGGTAGCTGTCCGACTGGTATAAACAAATTCGGCTGTGCGCGTCAGATTATCCCGAAAGGTCTGGGCGGTGGCTGTTTGATTGGCGATAATCGTATCTCCCACTTGCGATGACCCGATGAGGATGGCAAATGCTGTGAAAAATAACATCGCCCCCAATGCAATCAGCCCCCAATAACTAACTTTTATACCCTTTTTGCGTTTTTGCGGTGGGATTGGATACAACGGCGCAGGGGTTGGTGTCGGATAGGGTGGCGTGCGCGATATGGGCGTGGCATAGGGCGGTGTGGCTGGTTGTGGCGGAGTATAAATCGGCATCGGTTGGATGATGGTCAGCGGCGGTGAAAATTGCCCTAACCCTGCCCGAAATGCCCGATTAAAATCGGCAATGGTGGGATACCGTTTGAGTGGTGCTTGTTGGGTGGCTGTATGCAATACTTTTCCGAGTGATGGCGGAATCCCTTCCCATGGATTTGGCATTTCGGCAAGTGCGCGGGCAAATTTGCGCCCTGTGAGCATTTCGTAAATTGTCACCCCAAGCGCATACACATCAGAACTGCGCGTGGCGGGGATTCCCTGAATCACCTCTGGCGCAATGTATCCCATTGTCCCTAAACTACTGCCTTGTATGGTGAGAGTATGAAATTCGCTGTTGGGGTCTGGGTCGGTGGCGATGCCAAAATCGGTCAGATAGGCTTCGCCATTGGTAGCGAGCAAAATATTTCCGGGTTTAATATCACGGTGCAAAATATTGCGAGCATGAGCAAATTCGAGTGCGCTGGTCAAATCGTCTAAAATTTCAGCACATTCTTGTTGACTGAATGAGGTATTTTGTTTGAGACGTTGATACACAGACCCGCCTGCGATATACGGCATGGTGAAATACGGGACACCTTCGGCTTCGCCTGTTTCGAGCAATGGTAAAATGTTGGGATGCCCACGCAACTCGCGCATGACACGGATTTCGCGGTCAAAACGGGCGCGGATAGCCGTATCATCCGCAAACCGTTGGTGCATCCATTTGAGCGCAATTGTTTGCTTGGTGGGGAGATGCTCTGCCAAATAAACGCGCCCCATCCCCCCTTCGCCTAATGTTTGAATGAGGCGATAATCGCCGATGATGGTCATAATTGCCACCTATGATGATGTGTAACAGCCATTTATCGGCGATTATAACACGCTTACCCTACATAGGCACTCGTTTCGACTTCATTCACTTCGGTTTCTTCAAATTGGCGATTATATAAGTGTGCATATAATCCCTCTTTTGCCAACAACTCATCATGTGTGCCATCTTCGACAATTTGACCTTGTTTCATCACCAAAATCCTATCGGCATCGCGCACGGTACTCAGGCGATGCGCGATGATGATACTCGTGCGCCCTTTTAGCACCTGTTCAAGCCCTTCTTGGATGAGGATTTCGGTCTCGGTATCAATATTGCTAGTGGCTTCATCCAAAACCAAAATACTATTTGGATTGTGGATGAGCGCCCGCGCTAATGCGAGCAATTGCCGTTGTCCCTGAGATAAATTTGCGCCACCGGGGAGCAATTTATAATCATAGGTATTCGGCAATTTTTCGATGAACTTACTGGCACAGGCGGCGCGTGCGCCGATGACCATTTGCTCACGGGTGATATTCTGATTAAACAGCGTCAAATTATCGGCGATGGTGCCATCAAAACAGTAAGGCAATTGTGGCACAACCATCACATGCTTGCGTAAATCTGCCAGCGCCATATCGCGCACATTGACACCGCCAATTTTGATGCTCCCGTCTGTTACATCATAAAAGCGGGCGATTAACCCTGCGAGGGATGTCTTTCCTGCGCCCGTTGCACCAACAATTGCCACCCGTTGTCCTTCTGGGATGTGTAAATCAATCCCACGTAAAACAGGTGCATTTTCATCGTAGTGAAAATAAACATTTTCAAGTGTAATGCTATGGTCAATTTGCTCTGTTGGCGTTGGATTTTGTGTTTCTTCAATTTGTGGTTCTGTATTGAGCAACCGTGCAATCCGTTCACCCGCCGATAGTGCCGATTGAATTTGGGCAAATTGTTCCGAAAGTTGCAAAATAGGGGTAAAACTACGGCGTGTATATTCGATAAACGAAATCAACATGCCCAATGTTGCCCACCCTGCGATAACACCTTGCGCCCCGCCGAATAAGACAATAACCAAGCCTAATGTGGTGAGCAATTGCAAAATAGACGAAAAATTGGTGTATTGGTCACGGACTTGATTTTGCAATCCTAAATATTCGGTATTGATGAGGTCAAATTCTTTGCGACTGAGTTCTTGCCGACCAAACAACTGGACGACCAACATCCCGCCTGATTGTTCGTTAATATAGGCTTGTAAATCGCCACCCAATTTGTGCATGATGCGCGTTCCCTGACGGATTTTGCGCCGATAGTAGAAGGTATACACCATCATAATTGGCAACATAGATAACCCAAGCAGTGCCATGCGCCAATTGAGGGTGAACATCACCCAAATAATGCCCACAAGCGTGATAAGATTGCTGACAACAATCACGATGCTGGTCGAGAGCAATTCGGTGAGGGCTTCAATATCACTGGACATCCGTGCCACCAATTGCCCAACAGGGGTTTTATTGAAAAAGCGCATATCTTGTTTGAGGATGTGTTCAAACATCCGTTGGCGCAAATCTGCCAGCGCAT
>CALDGT010000906.1 GCA_937942935.1 uncultured Chloroflexota bacterium
GTCTATTGGCAACGCGGATTATGGCATCGGCTCATCCGTTTGCCATTACCCCTCAAAACTGCCCTAGCGGGTGGGATTGTGGGCATATTTGGCATTTTCCTCCCAGAAATTTTAGGCGGTGGGCGCGAAATCATGAGCGATGTGCTTCATGGTGATTTGACCTTCCCATTTTTGCTCCTCGTCCTCATTGCATTAGTCAAAATTGTCACAACGGGCATCTCTTTGGCAGGGGGATTTGTGGGCGGGGTATTTGCGCCTTCATTATTCATCGGCACAATGATTGGGATGGCGTATGGCGAATTGATGACCTTTTTGCTCCAAGACCGCGCAGGCGACCCGCGTAATTATGCGATTGCAGGCATGGCGGGGATGATGGCAGGTGTGGTACGCTCCCCCATCACAGCGATTATGATGGTGTTTGAACTCACCAACGATTATCGGTTTATCCTCCCGATTATGTTGGTGGCGGTGGTGTGTATTT
Source organism: uncultured Chloroflexota bacterium (assembly GCA_937942935.1). Taxonomy (GTDB): domain Bacteria; phylum Chloroflexota; class Anaerolineae; order Aggregatilineales; family Phototrophicaceae. The sequence continues at coordinate 482 of CALDGT010000906.1, forward strand.
TTATCGCAGAAAAATTTGAACCACACGGCATTTATCAATTGGCATTGGTCAGGAATGGGATTAACCTGCGTTCTGGGCGCGATGTAGACCTGATGCAGGGTATCACCGTCGGCGAAGCCATGAGCAAACCCGCTCCAACCATCAGCCACAAAGCAAATCTCACCGACTTACGCGATACCTTCCGCAAAGAACATCGCAATGCCTTATGTGTATTAGACGAAGCGGGGGATTTATGTGGAATTGTCACCTTATCTGATTTGCAAAATGCGTTCCAATCACCAGAAACGGCAGTCAAGTTGCGCGTGGGCGATATTTGCACACGCACCGTATTAACGGCTCATGCCGAAGATGTGTTGTGGAAAGCAATTAAATGGATGGGCGCACGCAATATCGGGCGGTTGCCTGTACTAGATGACGATGAAAAATTGGTGGGGATGCTGAATCGGGATGACATCGTAACCGCCTATAACACAGCCATTGAGCGCAAGGTCAAAGACCAGCAAATAAGCGAGCAAGTGAGGTTAAATACCCTCACAGGGGCGCATGTATATGAATTGCATGTCACCCCACAATGCAAATTAGCAGGTATGCTCATTAAAGATATACAGTGGCCCCCCGAAGCGGTGGTTGCTTCTATCATGCGACACGGGCGCTTGGTTGTGCCGAATGGTAGCACATTATTGCGTGTGGGGGATACCCTTTCGATTGTGGCAGACCCACATATCGAAAGGTCGCTACGGGCATTATTCGCCCAATTGCGCGATGAAGATGTCAGTTGGGGATAAATGGTGACATCTGTAATCGGCAAATATCTTTATAATGGATAAGTGACTTTATTCTAATCAAGGATAATTGCTTG
>CALDGT010000907.1 GCA_937942935.1 uncultured Chloroflexota bacterium
TCAGTTGACCATATCCGTGTGTATTGGCAGTGATGATGATGAAATTATTGCCATATTGGGCTAAAAGTGCCTCTAGCCACGTATTGACCAACGATTGATACCCAATTGGTAATTCATCATAACCATCTAGCAATAATAAGGATTTGCCTTCATGAAGCCGTTCATAGATATTGCGGGGCATTGTTTTAGATGTGACATATCCTGTATATGTTTGTAAAGCGCGAACAAGTGGCTCGGCGGGGTCTATTTCGCGCCCTAGTTCTTCGATAAATGTGGCAATATTGGCTAAATGGGCATACATTGGGGTGAGTTGCTTGAATGATTCATTCTTTGTCAATTTTGTGGTAGATTGATTTTCCCCCGCTTTTTGTTTTTCAATCACATCTTTTGCTTGGTCATCAAGCGTCATCCGCTCTTTATAATCTTTGGCATGTTCTGCCTCAGATTTGAACTTTGTCTCCTGATTCAACCGTTCTTGCACGGCATCCATAGGCGGGTCAAACTTGACGATACCTAAACTCCATAATGCAATAGCGTGTAAGGCAGTTGTGCGCCCACTACCGGCTTCCCCAAGTAACATCACTGCTTTTGACCCATTATTTAACTCTGCAAGGGTCATTGTAGGGGTGTTGTAGGGTGCATGGAGATAAGGGTAATCTGGCACAATTGGCACAACATGAAAGACATCGCGCACCAATTCTTCATCTTGAGGGGCGAGTAGGGGCGGGGCAGGGATAAACTTGGGTTCAATAATTAATTCGGATAAGCCGATGTGTTCTCCTGCTAAATGGTCTTTTTGGATGTATTTGATTAAATCGCCGATATATCGTAAATCTGCGGTGCGTTTGGCATATTCTTGGGCATTAGAGGCGCGTTGTGTAACCGACTGTGTTGCGCCTGCCAATAAATGCCTTGCTTGATATAACACATAAGCTGACCCCCAACCAGTGAGGACACCTAACCCAAAATTGACATCAATCATTATATCTGCCATCGTTATCCCTCTATAACATTTCTACTAAAATGCGACCACAACCCAAACACATCACCAACTCTTTGCCTTTACGAACCGCTTCTTCGACAAATTTGGTTTGTTCAATACCACATAAGGTACAACTGCAATTGCGTAAGACTGCCACAGGCTGATTTGCCTTTTTGGGGCGCAGGGTTTCATACGTTTTTAGGCTATCGGGCGTGATGCCTTGCAATGCTGTTTCCCGTTGCGAGTTTAGTGTTTCGATAGTTTGGGTTAATTGTTTTTTTTCTGCGACCAATTCACGATTTTGTTGTTCAGAGGATTTTATTGCTGTTTTCAAATCGGATTCTGCGTGGGTTAATTTTTCGGTAGATTCTTCGACTAGCAACATCGCTTCTAATAACTGTTCTTCAATGGTATCAATGCGTTTTTTGAGTGATGCCAATTCAATTTGTAAATCTTGTAATTCCTTTGGATTTTTTACTAACCCACTATATAAGCGGTCTTCGCTCGTTTTATGTTTTTGTTGGGCGGCTTGCAATTCTAATTCAAGGTCTTTGGCTTTGGCACGGTGTGGGGTGAGTGTGGTGTTGGCTTGGTCTACTATCCGTTGGGCTTGTTTGACCTGTTCATTATTGGCTAAAAGTGTATCAATTTCGGTAAGGCGCTTGCGATTTTTTTGAAGTGTCATATCAATTTTTTGTAAGGCATATAATGCTTCTGCTTGCGAAGACATGATTTTTTTCCTCGTGATGAAGCCGTTATTATTCAAGACCACTACGTGCGGTTTGCACTATTTTGCGCTAAGATAGTAAAAACGCAAATGAAAATTCTTTTATTTTTATATTCTAAACCAAATTGCGTTTTAGCACGAATAAGAAGGTGGGCTGAATGCAATCCGATTATACAGGTCATATAACAGCGTCTGAATGGCGATGGGTGATTATCATCAGTGTGGTGCTGGCTTTGGTGGCATTTGTGCCATTTTTGTGGGTGTTGATTATTGGTGATGACCAATGGCGATTTATGGGTGCATTGCATGATTATCAAAACAGTGCCGTTTATCTTTCGATGATGGAACAGGGCTTAAATGGCAGATGGCTCATGTATTATCTCCATACGCCAGAAATACATGGGGGGGTGTTTATTGAACCCTTATATACACTATTGGGGCATTTGGCGCGGATGACGCGGTTTTCTCCGATTGTGATGTTTCATATTGCACGGGTAGGGGTATCGGTTTTTATGTATTTATCCCTATATCAATTGGCATCGCATATTTGGACACGGATTCGCACACGCCGAATCTTTTTTGCATTTGTCGCTACCGCGAGTGGTATTGGTTGGATACTTGTCCCATTTACACAATCCCTCGCTTATTTGGATTTGCAATCCCCTTATTCATATCCATTTTTTAGCTCACTGACCAATGTTCACTTGCCTTTATCTATTGCGTTAGTGGCGCTCCTTGCGAGTGTGATGATTCTTATTTTGCGCCCAAGTCATACTGAATCACCGAATCTTAAAAATGGTGGCGGAATGCTTTTTTTGGGGTGTTTATTATTGGTATTTTTATACCCATTCGCCTATCTCCCATTGGTCTTGGCATACATCATCAATATGGGTGTTTCTTGGGTGGATGAACGCAAAATCATCAAACCTCATTTAGAGTGGTTATTGTTGATGATTATCCCCGCATTACCTGTCTTTGTATATGAGTGGTTGGTTTTTCAGAATAATGGGGTGATTCAAGAAATTTGGCGTCAACAGGTCACAACCCCACCATCCCCCATTTTGTTGTTTTTCGCCTTTGCTTTACCATTTTTAATTGCTTTACCCGGCTTAAGGCGTGTTTTACGCCGATTCAACCGCGATGGCGACCAATTCATGTTTATCTGGTTATTGACCATGATTGCATGGGTCTATTTGCCGGTGGCGGGGCAAGAACGTTTTTTGCTCGGATTTATGCTCCCATTAGGCTATTTTGCCACACGGTCAATTGTCGAGTTTTGGTTTAACTTTTTCAACCTCAAACGGTTATGGCAAACCCGTTTATTTGTGGCATTGTTGCCTGTTTTGGGGGTGAGCCATCTATTTGCACTGCTCATGCCAATTTATCCTCTTGCTGTAGATACACAAGTAGACCCCAATACCGGTGTTTTGTTAGAACGTGATTACTTGGGTGCATTTACATGGTTAAATGGTGTAATTGGTAATAGCCGTGCGGTGATTTTAGCCTCTCCCAACACCAGTTTGTGGGTGCCTGCTTGGACGGGTGGCTATGTGGTATATGGTCATCCAACCATCACAACACAAGCAACCTTTAAGCGAGATGCTGTTATTAAATGGTATCAAACGAGCGATGTAAATCAATGTGATAGCCTATTGCGGGGTGAATATAGTTTTCGGTCTAGCCAATATACTGTCACTTATGTGCTTTTTGGTCCACAAGAAGCACAACTAGGGTCTGGTGCTTGCCTAACATTACTAAGACCCGTCTTCCGCTTTGGAAATGTTTGGATTTATATGTATCAAAATTCTTGATGAGGTCATCATGCTTTTTTCGCCATTTTCTAAACGAAGACGGTTACAACTGCGAATTTCTGAACGTCGGCTTTTGCTGATGGCTGGAGATGTGTTGGCGGTGACTGTTTCGACATTTGTCGCCTTGTATGTTTGGTCAACTGCCGCTAAAACTGCCTTTACACTCGATTTTATCATCCCCCGTAGTTATTGGTTTTTTGTGTTGCCCATATTTTGGCTTGTGCTTGCCAGCGCCAACGATTTTTATCAACTGCGGGTGGCGGCAAATCGGGTACAATCGCTTCAACGCTTGGGACTGATTACGGCACAAATGATATTGGTTTATATGATGGTGTTTTTTCTCTCCCCACGCGATGAATTGCCTCGTCTTTTTATTTTTTATTATGGCATTTTATCCTTTTTGTTGATTGCTGTTTGGCGGGTGCTAAATCCTGCATTAGTGGGGTGGGCGAGTGTTGCCCGACGTGTATTGATTATCGGTACAGACTCATCTGCACAAAAAATTATCGAAACCCTTCAAACCTATAGCGCACAAGGCTATGAAATTCGCGGAATTATTAGCCATAACGAAGATATTGGCAAAACGATTAATGGTGTGCCTGTGATTGGCACAGGGGCAGATTTGATGAATTTTGTCTTGCGAGACCGCATTGCCGAATTGGTCATCACAGAAATTGCCGATACCGATGCCGATATTTTTCGGGCGGTGATGCAAGCCTATGAGCAAGGGGTGGTACTCTCGCCGATGCCGTTATTATATGCACGCTTAACAGGACGTGTGCCTGTGCAAGATGTCAAAAATCAGTGGGCGACTGTTTTGCCAATTGAGGGGCAATCGCTTTTTAGCCCATATCCTGCATTACAACGGCTGATGGATGTGATTTTGGCATTGTTTGGTATGGTATTTTTTATCCCTTTATTGCCAATTTTGGCGCTCATCATCCGATTAGATTCGGCAGGTGGCATTTTTTATACCCAGATTCGTACAGGGTTGCGAGGCAAAAATTTTCGGATTATCAAATTTCGTACCATGATTCAAGACGCCGAAAAGCATACTGGTGCCGTATTTAGCACTGCCAACGACAAGCGTATAACACGAGTGGGGCGTATTTTTCGTAAGACACGGCTTGATGAATTGCCTCAATTGATTAATGTTTTGCGTGGTGATATGAGCATTGTCGGTCCACGTCCAGAGCGCCCAGAACACATCACACGGTTGACCGAAAGTATCCCATTTTATCGAACACGCCTTGTTATTCGTCCGGGGCTAACTGGTTGGGCGCAAGTTAAATATCATTATGGGTCTACCGATGAAGATGCTCTGGTCAAACTCGAATATGACTTATATTACATCCGTAATCAGTCATTATTGCTCGATTTGAATATCATCATCCGCACCGTTTATAAAGTGATTCGGCTAGGTGGGATGTAAATATTTAAGGCTTTGTTATGAATCGCAACAATCCTTTCTGTGTTGGCGTATAGATTAATATGCAATTTCACACAGTCGAAAGGATTTTTATGCGTTTTAGAAAATTGAAATTCTTAAGTATGGTATTGAGTGTGTTTTTATTTGTGATGACGGCATCTGCCCAAACACAACCGCTTGTGACCGATGAATTTTTGGCACAATTTGAGCAATTGGTTCGAGATGAAATGGTACATTATGAAATACCCGGTGTCGCTATCGCTGTTATTGCTGGGGATGAAGTGGTTTATGCACAGGGGTTTGGGCTTCGGGATATTGAAAACGAGTTGCCATTCACAACCCAAACTCAATTCCGTATTGGTTCAACCACCAAATCGATGACCTCTATGCTCATCGCACAATTGGTAGATGAAGGGCTTATCACTTGGGATACACCTGTCACCGATTTATTTCCTACATTTCAAACATCCAACGCTGAATTAACCGCTCAAATTACAATACGCGATTTGATGGGGATGAATACGGGCTTAATCTCATCGCCATTAGATGGATTAACTTGGGATTTATGGGATATTGATGCCCTTTTAGGCGCAATTAGTAAGATGCAAATTGGTGGTGATTTCCGCGAATTTTATTCGTATAACAACGAAGTTTATGCACTTGGTGGTTATGCTGGTGTGGTTGCCAGTGATTTAGATGCGACACTAGACTCGTATAAAACCCTGATGCAAACGCGAATTTTTGACCCTATTGGCATGACTAGCGCCATTATTACTGATGATGTATCGTTGTTGAGTGAAGATTATGCTCAATCGTATGAAAAATCATTAATGACAGGCGAAGCCTCACTCATGCCAAACCCGCCCATTCATTTTGTTGCACCAGCAGGGGCAGTTTGGACAAACCTCGAAGATATGGCAAAGTATGTCATCACCCAAATGAATGAGGGTATCGCACCAGATGGCACACGTCTTGTGAGCCAAGAAAATTTATCACAGACATGGCAACCAAGTGTGAAAATTGAAGGTGAGCCTGCTGGAATCGAAAACACAGCGTATGGCATGGGATGGGTGACACAAACTTATCAAGGTGTTTCTGTGCGTTATCATGATGGTGGTTGGGCAGGATATTCGACACAGATGGTTATTTTGCCAGAAGATGATGTCGCACTGATTATTTTTGCCAATGCGTCTCATGGTGGCTTATTTGGGAATATGCTCAATTATGCCTTTATTGAATTATTGCATGGGTTTGAACCGAGCGCAGTCGAAACCGCACATGGCATGTGGGATGCTACCCTCGCAGGTTTCCAACAGGCTCAAGCATTGGTCACAACTGAAATCACAGATGATATGGCGGCTTATTTAGGCACCTACGAAGGTGATTGGGTTTTGGAACAACGCGAAGACGGTAGCCTGTGGCTGAATCGGGGCGCATGGGAATTTCAACTGGGATTTATCTCTACGATGGGGATGTATGCGATTGTCAATAATGGTGGGGCGGGGGCATTAGTCACTTTTGAAATGGATGGTGATGCTGTGGTGCTTTCTGTGCAATTGGGGGAAGGCGGTCTGCTCACAATCCGCAAAATTGAATAGCAAGTGCTAATTCGTGGCGGACATACACCTTTAAGAGTTAGTCAGCCATGACACCCCCATATATTCTGGGCTTGTAAGGGTGGACTAGATGCTTGTATGTCCGCCCTTACCGTTTCAATTCTTATGATGGTGTCCCACCCGCTAAATCTGAACCCACTAGCAATAATAAGGTAAAAATCCAGATGGTGCTGTTGCGTAAGGCGCGTTTATTGCCTCGTTGTGCGCTATATAAAATCACGGCAATTTGCAACCCGCCGATGAAACGCAAAATGCCCAAAAATTCCCGATAGGTTGAGAATGGCACAAATAACATCAATGCCGCGTTAATCCCCAGCAAAATTGTCCAAATATCCCAATTTTTTTCACGGAAATCTATCCATACCCGTTTGAGACCCCATAGGGTAGGGAGAATGACGAATATCCCCAAAATAATCACAAAAACGAGCAAGCCTGCACCTGCCTTGAATAAAATGCTACCCACATTCGCATCAGGTTGGGCTAATGCTTCGGTCACGGCTTGGATGATAGCCTCTCCAATTTTGAATACACCCGCAAACGGGATAATTTCAAAACTGGTCGCCATCGCGCCACCAGACCCAACCCCGAACATGCCGAATTTTTGATATAGCGCCATTTGCAAAAATAAGAATGGGGTAATGCTAATGACCGAAAACCATACTATCCGCCCGAATTGGCGTTGGGTGAGCATCCACAAGGCATATCCTGCCACAAATACGGCGCTGGTCTCTTTGCTGAGGATTGCCAGTGCAAATAACCATGCTCCCCACAACCATTTATCCCGATTCATGGCAAAAATGCCCCCTAGTACCAAGCCATACGCCAAAACTTCGGGCAGACTGAGGCGAACTGTTCCGAAAATAGCAATCGTGAGGGCATACCCCAACACATACCATCGGCTCGCCCCAAATTGCACGAGGAGCGATTCTAAAAGCATCCCGCCCGCGCACAATGCGACCAAATTGATCCTGAGTAGGCTG
>CALDGT010000908.1 GCA_937942935.1 uncultured Chloroflexota bacterium
TTGCGGTAATTCTGTTGTCGCAGGCGATGAGTTACCTGTACAGGCGGTCAACAGTACAAAGGCGAAAACGATAATGAAGCGGACATCAAAGTGCTTTTTCATATTGTTCCCCTCTTCAAAAATTTTCTCAGAAACATAATGAATAACGTTCCTTAATTAAAGCATAACACATCTTGTGCAAATGTCGAAAAAAACAATGTCAATAATACCCAAAATAAGCTATCTTTATGGAGAAAAGATTAGAATTCATAGGAATTGTTATGCCTGAATATCAAAGAAAACGCCCTAGCGGGTGGGATGCAGTTGCAAGTTGGTATAATGGTTGGATGGGTGAGGGTGGTAGTCATCATCACCAAAAAGTGGCTGTGCCTGCGGTGATTAAGTTGCTTCAACCACAACCGAATGAACAAATTTTGGATATTGGTGCAGGGCAAGGTGTGCTTGCTCCACATATAGCTAAAGCTGGTGCAAAATATACTGGGGTTGATGTTAGCCCCAAATTACTGGAATATGCGCGTAAACATCACGGCAAAAATGGACGATTTTTGCAATGTGATGCGGCACAATTGGCGAGTAACCCCTATTTAGAAATGGGGTCATTTGATGCGGTTGTGTTTTTGCTCAGTATTCAAGATATGAACCCATTAGAAGATGTATTGCAATCGGCGGTTGGCGCATTAAAACCGCATGGACGGGCAGTGTTATTCATGACACACCCCGCATTTCGGATTCCGCGCCAAAGTGGGTGGGGGTTTGATGAGGGACGAAAATTACAATATCGGCGTGTAGACCGTTATATCACCCCCCTGCCTGTGCCGATGAAATCGTATGAGACCCAAAGTAGCGGGGTGACGATTAGTTTTCACCGCCCAATTAGCGAATATGTGAATGCGTTGGGCAATTTGGGCTTGTTAATTGACCGCATGGAAGAAATCCCGATAGGTGATAATAGCCTCAAGCCAAACCGCACCCGCGCCGAAAAATTAGCAGATAGCGAAATCCCGTTATTTTTGGGATTGCGAGCGAGGCGAGTCTAATCCATTCAATCATAAATGGCAGGTAGCCCTGCCATAAAAATATTTTTTTAAGGATATAAAAATGTTTCCAAAAAATTGGCGTTCCACAACATGGGATAAATTGGGAGAAACTTGGGATATTGTCGTGGTTGGTGGGGGGATAACAGGCGCGGGGATTTTACGCGAAGCTACCCGCGCCAAACTCAAGGTGCTATTGGTCGAACAGCGTGATTTTGCATGGGGGACGAGTAGTCGTTCATCGAAATTGGTACATGGCGGGTTGCGCTATTTGGCAACGGGTCAGGTGGGGTTGACGCTCGAATCAGTGCGAGAACGGGAG
>CALDGT010000909.1 GCA_937942935.1 uncultured Chloroflexota bacterium
TACCCACATAATCTTCTAATGCCATGCGTGCAACCCGCGCCCGATACAATGCCAACGCATGACGATTCACCGCCCCATGCGCCTCATGTACATATAGGTTCAGACGAACAAAGTCGAGGATATTATCAGATAAGTCTACTAATCCGCGTAAGAACATCTCACCGCGATGACTCACGACTTCATTCGCATCGCGCACGGCGTGGATATTCGTATCGAACACCCCTATCAGGTGATACCGTTCAAATTCGGCTAATACAGGTCGAAGTAACTCATGACTATCACGACTTTTAGGGGCATCCTTCATCATCTGAAGTAACCATAAAACATCCTCAACTTGTTGAACAGATAATTCTTGTGTGGTCAATATATCGCGCAAACTCACATCATTGAGCGCAAAAGGTCGTTCTTGAGATTGGAAATATTGAAATTGACGTTGTTGTGATGAGGTCAACCTTCCCCGTTGTATCAATCCATCCAATATATCGCGCATCAATTCTGCATAATCAATTGTTTTCATATTGCTTTTCTCTTCCCTCAAAACGTGGCAGAAAAACGAACAAAGCAATTCATGAATCATCATAAACTGAAATCAGTCAGCGCAATTGACTACTTATATTGTACTTGAGATGAAGTTTGTTGAGCAAAGGAGAATGCACCATGATTGAATTTATCTTCGCCCGTTCCGCCAGAATGATGTGGTATAGCTTTATCTTTATCGTTTGGGTCGGAAAAGCCTTCGTCTATACCCTCATCAACATGAGTGGTCGCCGTCGTCGTTAATGCTCTTATCCACCAGACACCCGATAGTGTGTCGGGTGTCTTTATCCAACTGAGAAAGGAATTTCAGCATGTCCGAGAAACTGTATAACCTGACTATTTCAATGCCCAAAAATAAAAAATGGGATGGAGACCGCGCCTCACAATTCATGCAACAAATGCTCATGGGATTCGGTGCGCTCGTCTTTCGGATTGTCGCCACATCAGATGGAATTGTCTGGCAACTCCTTGACCCACTCAACCGTGACCCCTCTACCCTAAAAAACGCGGTGCGTACCACTTATCCAGATGCAAATGTGGTTGTCGAAGAATATGGACGGGGTGAATTGCCAGATGAATACCCCATTTATCGCGTGGTGGTCAAATATTGCCAACCTGTCGAGACCTTCCTCGCACCCATCCTATATGCCAATGACATCAAAACATCCGACCCACTCAACTATATCACCGAAATCATGGGCAATCTCCAAAAAGGGGAGCGCATTTTCTATACCCTGTTTGTATCGGGTCCCGCACTAGATGCCTATAAAAAAGGTGAAAAACAGATTACCAGCAACATCTATGACGGGTCATTCGCCAGTGCATTCAATCCTGTTAAAGTAGACCGCTACAAAGGTGACATCACCCGTGTGTTAAGCGAAAAACTATCCCAACGCTTGTATCACGCCTCATTGTTCATCCAAGTAGATACCCCTCATCCAGAACGGATGCCATTACTCCTAACCATAGATAACCACATGGTCAGCTTTGACCGTCCGGGGTTTGGCGCATTGGTGTATATCAATGAGAGTTCTGAAATGGTCACAGTCACAGATGATGATGTCGAATGGAATACCTGCGCTTTCGCTCAATTTCATCGCATCTCATCTGCACCCAATGGCATCTTCCGCAAGAATAAACTCAAAGACCAGATAGACCTCATCCTCGAACCGCGTGAACTCGCATCTTTGTGGCACTTGCCTCACCAAGACTTCACCACCGAAAATATCCAGTGGACATTCGCCAGTGTGCGGATGCCCAATGTTCTAAAAGGCAAAAAGGACGGTGTTTATGTGGGTGTGAATGACTTCGCTGGTCAAACTGAACCCATCACCATCGCCGACCGCAGTGGTCACATCAGTATCACTGGCAAATCTGGCACAGGCAAATCCAATCTCATGCACCACCTCATCCATCAGGACATTGCATCTGGCAAAGGTGTTGCCCTCATTGACCCACATGGTCAACTTGTCTCGGATGTGTTGCAGTATAGCATCCCACCCAATCGTGAAAAAGATGTGGTGGTGATTGACTTGTCAGATGAGCATTATCCCCTGCCCCTGAATATGCTGGCTGTCCCTCAAGGGATTGACCGAAGCAATGCCACAGGCAGAACCATGAGTGTGCTTGACCGTTTGTATGAACTCAATAGCACCCCTACCGTTGCCGATGCACTCTATGCCTGCTTGGTGACACTTTCGTATGACCACAACGCCACTATCCGCGATGCACAGAAATTATTCACTAAACCAGATTACCGCCAAGCATTGGTCAAGCAGGTCACGAATGTCGCTGTCGAAGAATTTTGGGAACGGTTTGAGCAACAATCCAAATCCAACCAAGAAAATACTATCCGTCCTGTGTTGTGGCGTTTACGCAGTCTGTACGGTAATGATGTGCTTTACCCCATTTTGTGCCATCCAGATACACTGGATATAAACGATATTGTCCAAAACAATAAAATCCTGCTCATCTCGCTCAAAGCCAGCGAAGCCCGCATCCCCTTGCGCGAACAACACCTACTTGGCTCAATCCTGCTCTCACAACTCCAACAAACCCTCATGATTCGTCCAGCCAATAGCCCGATGTTCTATCTGTATGTGGATGAAGTGCAACATTTCGTCACCACGACCTTCGAGGCATTGCTCTCTGAATCGCGCAAACATAAAGTCGCAGTCACCACCGCCAACCAATACCTGCGTCAACTTTCTGGGGATGTGTTGGATAGCATGATTGGCAATGTTGGGACGATGATTGTCTTTCAGGCAGGCAAGGATGATGCGCGTGCCATCGCACCGTATTTCGCACCGAGTTTTGACGAAGAACATCTCATGCACCTCAATAAATATGAATCTGCCATGATTACCCGTCACTATGAGCAAAGCCTGCCCGCCTTTTCCATGAAACCACTCCCACCTCTCTCACAAAATGTCCCGATTAAACAGTCAGAAAAACGTGAGGCATATCTGCGCGAATTATCCCGCATGAATTACACCCCAAAATCGCGCGAGGATGTGGTGACATGGCTGAAAAATCGTTATCAAAAAGCCTATGAAGAAGATGGTTTAGATAGCATCGTGGATTTTGAATAAGATGAGTGAGAAGCGTTTATCCCGTCACAAACGGAGTGATGATGCACCCAACATGCGTCTCATGCCCCGCGATGTGGAGATATTGAAAATGCTGGCAACCTTTCGCATCATGCGCCAAGACCAGATTCAACAATTATTCTTCACATCGCGTAGCACCGCACAATATCGCTTGTCGCATTTGTTTCAGCATGGGTATGTGCAACGCCACTTTTTGCCTGTGTATGCAGGTTGGAGTCCGACACTGTACACATTGGATAAGCGAGGCATCTCATTACTCAGGCGGGAGCGTGGGATGAAAAAGATTGACGTATGGGATAGCGAAAACGGACACGAATTTTTATCTCATACCCTTGCCATTCATGATGTGCGCGTTGCGGTGACACTCGCCTGTCGGGAATCGCGTTACACATTGGTGCGATGGATGAGCGAATCTGACCTCAAAGCAGATTACGACCGTGTGCAAATCCCCAACGACAAAGGCAAGTTGCAGGACATATCGCTCATCCCAGACGGCTATTTCACCATCCAAACACCACACGGCAACGCCTCATTTTTCTTAGAGATGGACATGGGGACGATGACCGTTGGCAGATTCACGACCAAAATTCGTGCCTACATCGCCTACATGAAAACAGGAGCATATATCCAGCGTTACCAGACGAAAAGTTTGCGGATTTT
>CALDGT010000910.1 GCA_937942935.1 uncultured Chloroflexota bacterium
AAACTATTGATTGTCCCCAAATTACCCAAATATGGCATGACGATAATCATCGGCGGTAAGACACCCATGCGAATTCCTTGTTCGAGTGTCGTGATTGTGCCAATATCTTGCCATTGTTCTTCACGATAACTCATCCCATGAATAAGAATAAGCAAGGGAAACCGTTTATTCATCTCATAATAACACGGGGGCAAATACACATCATAACGCAAATTTTCGCCACTACCCGCCTCGCTTGGGAATGTGTTCACTTGTTGAATTTGCCCCACATCACTATCACAGGGGAATGGGGTGTTGGATGGCAACAAGACTTCTGTTGGGGTTGGGATGGGCGTATTGGTCGGGGTTGGGGTGTTGGTAGCGCGGGGTGTTGGCGACAGTGTTGGAACAGGACTAACCAAGACCGCAACAGGTGTTGGTATGGGTGCCATCGGGTCACATGCACTCAAGAAAAATGCCATGATGATGAGCAAAAAGATTGGTTTATTCACCACGAAGGAGTTTATATAATTTTTCACGCGATTTATCTCTCACTAACGGTTCATCTAAAACCACCGCATCAACACCATAACCGACCACCGTAGCCATTTGGGTAATGCTTTGGATACATGGACGAAACATCAGGCGCATATTATAAGGTTTATGAGCGCGAGCATACATTAATAAGGCGGTATTTTCATCTGTCGGTTGAAAATAATCCCCAATCCCAATGCTAACCGCGTGCGGACCCATGGATACAGCCAAATTAAATTGTTCGGGTGTTTCGGCATGAATAATCGCCGTCATTCGCACCCGCAATGCAATGCTCACCATCCGTTTGAGCGCCGCTTCTGTCACTAATGACGCATATAACATCACCGCCGAAGCGCCAGATGCCCGCATTTCAAGCACATGATACTCATTCAAAGCATAATCAAAGGTAATAATAGGTGTATTTTTTGTGCCTAACGAGACCATCAACAAATCTTGTTGACCTTTGCTATACACCCGACTATCGGTGAATAGCGCAATAGCATCCACCCCTGCCCGTGCCATCCGTAATCCTTGCATCACGGGGTCGTATGTTTGTGCAAGGGGAATATAGCCAACTGTCATCACAGGGGTATTATCATAAATCATATTCAGTGATGGCAAAGGACGCACCCGCATATCCGACAAGGCAATAACAGCCAATTGTGGGGTGCGTTGTTGCCGATTTTCGAGCAACAATCGTTTTACAGAGAGGATTTTCTGCAAATCTTCCATTATGAATCAGATTAATTACCGGGCAAAATGCCAGCGTCCTGCGCCCAATCCCAATCGAAGGTTTTGCCTTGTTGGGTAGAACCAGTGACTTCATCTAATTTTTCGGGGTCAAATAGATTGTCATCTACTGCCACATCACCACCAAAAAGCGCATCTAAATCGAGTTCTTTGATGGGGTCTAATTTCTTGATGACTGGCTCAACGTCTTTGGGTTTATCTACAGGGATTTCGGCACGCGCCAATTCAATCAGTTCTTCTTTGACTTCGGCTTTTTTGACGTGTTGGCGTTTTGGCGGTTCTTCTTTCTTCGCAGGAGGCAACACCAAAAAGGCATTTGCACCCAACAAGCCAATTAAATCTTCAACAGCTTTGCGACCATACCGATTTACGCCACCAAAGTTACGTGCGCCTTGTTGACCATCAAAAATGGCGACCAAAAAGTGATGTAACCCCGCAGACAGCACAAAAATATCATAATTTTCGCCATCATATAATTGAACAGTCGAAACTTGCCCCGCGACAAGATCTTTTACGCCGTAATTAATCGCCATGACAGGGCTTAATACTTGTGCCAAACTGAGGTTATCGGCGTATCCAGCCGCGCCAGATTCTTGCAAAATATCACCAGACCGACTGACCAATAACACCGACATCGCGGCGACATCGGCGCGGAAAGTATCTACAATGGTTTTTGCGCGAGCTAATTCTAAATTGGGGACGGGTCCCAAGTCCATCGGTTCGGATGTGCCACCACTAGAGGCGACAGGAGCATGTTTTGCCTTCATCATCGCTTCTGGGCTTTCTAAACCGCCAATTAACACCCGCAAAAATTGATGAATATCTACAGGGCGACTCATATAGACAAATGGGGAATCGGCAGAAGTCTCTTCATCGAGGTCATCGGGGTCATCTTCATCGCCCAAAATAATCACCGATACATTTGGGGATTGTTGTTTGACACGCAATGCAAATTCAAACCCTTTCATGTGTTCATCCACATTAAAGGCAGTCACGACCAAGTTAGCGCGTTTCGTCTCTTCTAAAGCATCTAGGCTACTTGGCACATCCGTCTGAATGATAGATAAATCGAGCAAATCCATCGCAGAGCGAACAATGCGAGCAATTGCGCCCGTTGCGTCTACAGTGATAATGCGTGGTGTGTTCCCCATAAAAACAGCCTTTACCCAATAATTGATTGCAAAATTATCCACTTGTTATTATAACGCAGAAAAAAAGATTGCGTACCGTGAGAATTATCCCAATCCTCGCACATCTATCACAATTGTACTACAATTTTGACGATTCGATGGTTAACACAGGACTTTTTTATCATGACCTATCAATTTGTCCCCATTTTGGTTGTTGCCTTCGCCATTGCACTCGGCATGACACCTGTCTCGCGTCAGGTCGCTATGCGCTTAGGTGTCATTGACCGTCCCAAAAAGCGAAATATCACCAAAGCGCCCACCCCAATGCTCGGTGGGTTAGCCATCTTCACCGCCTATAGCCTCTCTTTATTATTATTCATGCCCAGTGCTTTATATGGTACATGGGCATATATTTGGTTAGGAACAGCCCTACTAGGCATTACTGGGGCAATTGATGACCGATATGATTTGTCATGGCGCGTTAAAATGCCTGTGATGATTTTATCTGCTGTGCTGATGTTATTTGCCGGAATTAACATCAATTTATTCCAGACCCCACTCATCGATTATCCCATCACCATCATTTGGCTCGTCGCGCTCATCAATGCTGTCAATTTTATGGATAACATGGACGGTCTGAGCGCGGGGTTATCGGCAATTGCGGGTGGATTTTTTGTGTTGCTCGGACTAGCACAAGATTTATCACTTGTAACTTGTATGGGGGCGGCAATTTTGGGGAGTGCATTGGGGTTTTTGACTTTTAACTTTAACCCTGCAAGCACCTTCATGGGTGATATGGGGGCATTATCATTGGGTTACAATTTGGGCATTTTGGGCATCCTCATCGAATTTGATACACGCCCAATAGGAATCACTTGGATGATTCCTATCCTCGTTTTGGCACTCCCCATTTTCGATATTAACCTTGTTGTGTTCACCCGCTTGCGTGAAGGTCGCTCACCTGTAGACGCTGGCAAAGACCACACCTCACATCGTTTGTTGAGCGCAGGATTTTCGGCACGGATGACCCTATTAATCCTCTATACCGCCTGCCTGTTATTTGGCAGTTTGGGAATTCTCATCAGCACGTATCCCGATATAACAGCATGGTTAATTGGGGTAGGGAGCTTAATTTTACTAGGCACATTATTTGTATTAATGATGTATATCAGGTGGCATTTTCAGCTTGCCAAAAATTGATTAAAAGTTGATATTTCCAAATATTTCACACATTTCCGCTATTAGAAATTCATCAAAAATAAACCATTTTGTTATAAGTTTTGAACAAGAACAAATAATCTGTTCAAAACTCGGCAAAAAATGTTCAAAACCTGTTCAAAACTTTGAACAATTTATGAATGAAAAATGAGTGGATAATGAGTCGGAGATAAGATTACAAATCTATTACTGTTCAAAACTACCCCTTTTAGAACATAAAATCTTGAGTTTTGAACAACCCCTGTTCAAAACTCATAACAAAAAACAAACCTAAAATCCATAATTCGCGCCAAAAAAACTATTAATTTTTGCTTTTTATCCCACAAAATCGCACTTTATCCCAAACTTATAACATTTCTGTAACAAGTTTTGAACATCTTTGAACAGCCCTACTACTATAGAAAAGATATAAACCATTCCCCTAAAAAATTTTGGAAAATAGAAAAATCAAAACCCTCCTTGAACACAGAAATATGACAGGATGTGATACACTTAGGCTATTCTGACAATTAAAGGAAAAGGCTGTAATCACATGGGAGACTCACTCGATATTGGGTACATCAAACAATTAGAAGCAGAGGTAGCAAACCTAAAATTGCTCCTTGAGATTAATAACGTTTTGAACAGCATATTACTTAAACCAACCGTCAACATAGATGCCCTATTAGGGTATTTGATGGATGCGGCGGCAAAACTAACCAATTCGCAATCGGCATCCGTTATCTTGTGGAAAGAGGAATTGGGTGAGTTGGCAATTGCCGCAACAACCACCGATACGAGCAACCTGATTGGCAAACTTGTCCCACTCGATAGCATTGCAGGGATAATTTTCAAAGAGCAAAAAGTAGTTCAAGTAGATGATGCTGTCCATGACCCACGTCATTATGAAGGGATAGACCAAACCAATCAATTCATCACCAAATCGTTATTAGGTGTCCCACTCATCGCAAAAGATAAGGTCGTTGGTGTTTTGGAAGTTATCAATAAACGAAGCCTTCCATGGACAATTGAAGATACTCGTAATTTGACCATTTTGGCGGCAGAAGCGGCAATTGCGATTGAAGTCGGGCAATTGGTGATGCAATTGCAAAAAGCAAACACAGAACTTGCAGATTTAGATAACCTCAAAAATGATTTTATTGCGATTGCTAGTCATGAATTAAGAACCCCGCTTGGCATTATTATGGGATATGCCAGCTTTTTACAAGAAGAAGACGATGAATCGGTGAGTGAACAAGCAAGTAAAGTCATGGAAAGTGCCATGCAATTGCGCCGTATTATTGATGCGATGATAAACTTGCGCTATCTAAAGCAAAAAACCGAACAACTTCATCGTGAACCTACCCCACTAGGCGCATTGATGGATGATTTGCAACACGATACATTGGCAGTTACCAGTAGCAGGACGCATCAAATAAAATTCACCACCGAAAATGTTCATACCCGAATTTTTATAGACAGAACGCGCATGTTGATGGCTTTGAACAACCTTTTGAACAATGCCGTCACGTATTGCCCACAAGGTGGCAATATCGAATTACACGCATGGGTGAAGCCAGATGCAAATGAAGCGACCATCCGCATTAAAGATGATGGAATCGGGATAGAACCAGAACAATTAGAGCGAATTTTTAAGGAATTTTATCAGGTAGAAGATCACATGGTGCGTCGCTATGGAGGGCTTGGAATTGGTTTAAGTATTGCACAAGCCGTCATAGAGGCACATCATGGTAAAATTTGGGCAGAGAGCGATGGACTTGGCAAAGGAGCAACATTTTTTGTTACATTGCCATTGGCAGAATCTGCCGATTAGGACTAAGATTAATGCAATAAACACACGTCACAAAGAGAATATATAAACTGGTTAGGAGCGATTTATGAGCCTCTCATTTACATGGTTAGGACATTCGGCTTTTCGGTTGGATATTAATGGACACGTTGTGCTTGTTGACCCATTTTTGACGGGCAACCCACTCGCACCTATCCGTCCAGAAGAAATTAGCCCAGAACTGATTTTGGTTAGTCATGGACATGGCGACCATGTTGGAGATACTGTCGAAATTGCCAAACGCACACAAGCCCCAGTCATCAGCAATTTTGAAATTGGGAATTGGTTACGCAAACAAGGTGTCGAAAACACTGTAGGGTTAAATTTAGGTGGTACATATCAGGGGGCGTTTTGCAAGGTAAAATCTACTATTGCACATCATAGCTCCTCGTTACCAGATGGGACTTATGCGGGCAACCCAATGGGATTTGTCATTAGCACAGACCAACTCAAATTATATTATGCAGGCGATACCTGCCCCTTCACAGAAATGGCATGGATAGGGGATATGGGGATTGATGTTGCCTTTTTGCCCATTGGTGATTTATTTACAATGGGCATAGAAGATTCTCTTAAAGCGATAGAACTGGTTCGCCCACGGTTTGTTGTGCCAATGCACTATGCAACATTCCCACCTATCATGCAAGATGGTGGGGCGTGGGCGAGCCGTGTGAACAATATGACCAACGCCACCCCCATTGTATTGGATCCGGGTGGCAAATATACCATCAACTGAAAGGCTAAATTCACCGTATGACAAGCATTAGACGCATTGCAGTATTAACCAGTGGTGGCGATGCACCGGGCATGAACGCGGCAATCCGCGCCGTGACCCGTACCGCCATCAGTAAAAAGTGGGAAGTTTTTGGGGTAAGACATGGTTACGCAGGGTTGGTCTCTGGCGATTTTCGTCAGCTTGGTCCGCGTGACGTGGGGGGCATTATTCAAATGGGCGGGACAATGCTCGGTAGCGCCCGCTCAGAAAAATTTAAGACCGAAGAAGGTCAACGCGAAGCTGTGCGTAATCTCAATCAACGTGGAATAGATGCGTTGGTCGTGATTGGCGGCAACGGCTCACAAACAGGCACAAATGCCTTGCACAAACTTGGGTTTCCTGCCGTTGGTGTCGCCTCGACGATTGATAATGACCTGTATGGGTCAGATATTACCATTGGGGTAGATACCGCGCTGAATATCGCCCTCGAAGCGATTGACCGTCTCAAGACCACCGCATCCTCACATCAACGTGCGTTTATGGTCGAAGTGATGGGGCGCGATTGTGGTTATTTGGCGCTTATGGCGGGGATTTCTGGCGGGGCAGAAGCCATCGTCATCCCAGAAAAAGAAACTGCACCGCACGAAGTCGCCGATATTCTCATGGCGGCGTATGACCGTGGTAAAGCACATGGGATTGTCGTGGTCGCAGAAGGCGCAAAATATGGTGCCGATGAATTGGTTGATTATTTCAAAGCCAATCACGAGCAAGTCGGCTTTGAATTGCGGTCTATCAAAATTGGGCATGTGCAACGCGGTGGCGCACCACTCGCTTCTGACCGTATCTTAGCCACACGCTTGGGCGCAGAAGCGGTGGAACAATTGGCAAAAGGGGCATCTGGTATCTTGGTTGGGATGTCTGGGACAAAAACCATCACCACCCCACTGATTGAAATCGCAGGAAAACATCGCCCTGTAGACCCGTCTTTGATGGAATTGGCAGAAGTCTTGGCGAAATAAGACACTTTTTATAAAAGACCATATCCAAATGGTTTTATAACTTGTAGAGGCATGAATTATCATGCCTCTACTTGTATATAGTATCTAGCTTTTTTTGTATATTTGTCACAGAATTTATGGTATGTCATTCGGATACGAAAAATCGTGTCCTTACTTATATTTTCATGGAAGGAGATTTCTTATGCTCATGCGCCGAATCTTTTTATACCTTTCACAAGCGAAGTGGGCGCGGTTTTTGGTGACGCGCTTTTTTATCGCACGCCGAATGGCACGTCGTTGGGTGGCGGGCGAAACCTTGCCAGAAGCCATCACCATCACAAAATCGCTCAATGAAGCGGGTCTGTGGGTGACACTCGATTATCTGGGCGAAAGTGTTTCTAGCGCACAAGAAACCGAAGCCGTCCGCAATACATACCTAGAACTCATCAGAAATATCCATCAAAACGGCTTAAAAGCCTCTGTTTCGCTCAAATTAACCCATATGGGCTTAGATATTAGCGAAGAATTATGCGTGGCAAATTTGCGCCATATCCTGAATAGCGCCCAAAAAGCCAATATCGCTGTGACGATTGATATGGAATCGAGCGATTATACCGATGTCACCTTGCGCCTATATCGTACCTTGCGCGATGAATATGGATTTGGATTGTTAATCGGGACTGTTGTTCAATCGATGCTCCATCGTAGCTTAGACGATATGCACCAACTAGCAAGTGAAGGCTCACGGATTCGGCTCGTTAAAGGTGCTTATTTAGAAGCCGAAACGATTGCCTATCCACTCAAAGCAGATGTGGATAAGGCTTATGTAGACATCATGCGCGATTATTTTAAGCAAATGCCCCCTGCTTATTTAGAATTGGGGACGCACGATGAAAAGATGATTAGCCAAGCGATTGCCTTTGCCCAAGAAAATGGGGTGTCATCTGACCAATACGAAATTCAAATGTTGTATGGTATTCGCAGAGAACGCCAAACCGAATTGGCAAAAGCAGGGGTTAAAATGCGGGTCTATGTGCCATTCGGTGAAGCATGGTATCCGTATTTTATGCGCCGATTAGCAGAACGCCCCGCCAATTTGTGGTTCTTTTTGGGGAGCATTTTTAAGCGATGATTTTTTCCCCCAAGTGACATTTTTCACTTGTCCACTGCCCTTTTTAGGCGGATGATGAAGAAAATAATGTTATTTGGGGGGATTTTTAATATGGTTGCATGGTTGTTGATTGTTGAATCATTAGAAGCCATTGAAATGGCATGTCGGATTGCTAATGCTGTTTCTGATACACAAAAAAATATTAAGCAAGCCCAACTGATTGATGAGGTGAATGCCCAACTCACCCAGATTCGCCAAGTTCTGGATGAATCTATCTTGCGCGATATGCGGGTAGGGATGCAACACCTGTTAGACGGGTTACAGTCAGATGTGCCACATATCCGCGATGATGATTTCCGCGAAGCACACACAAAATTTAATACCCTCATGAGCCTAGACCCCAACGGGACAACACAAGGGACATCTGGCAATGTAGAAAATGCGCGACTTATCACACTTGGCTATTGGGGCAATTTTTATTATTTTGCCTTACGCGGTGATAAACGCACCGCCCTCATCCGTTTATATGAGTGCGTCCTCAAATATCCCGATGCCGTTCACCTTTTTCCTCATACTTATTTTAA
The DNA here is from genome assembly GCA_937942935.1 of uncultured Chloroflexota bacterium. Lineage (GTDB taxonomy): Bacteria > Chloroflexota > Anaerolineae > Aggregatilineales > Phototrophicaceae. The sequence goes on from CALDGT010000910.1 coordinate 8,848, forward strand.
CCAAGATTATGCCAAAGCGATGAATTCTGGATTTGCCACACTCAAAGCACTCGATGAACAATATCACAAAATGAAGGGCAATAATTCTGCTAAACGCTTGGGATATTATTTTAATCAGGGAGTTCGTTTTTCGATTGCAGGGGCAATCGCCTCGCTTGCTTTGCCCATTACTGCATTCACAGGTGGTTGGGGGGCGAGTGCTGTTGGTCCATTTCTACTGGGATATTTGGATAAAAGTAAAGTGGATGTTCCACAATATGAGGATGTTGAATCACTCACGAAAGCTATTCAAGAAACCCAGACTGAGTTAGAAACTGCCTTTGCTTCTCTTAAAACAGAATGTGAAACACGTCTATCTCAATTGCAGGCGCACTCACTCGATGAACTGCTCCAATTGCCTGCCGAAACACCACCTAAAAAGCCCAGAAAACCGCGTGCCAAAAAGACAGAATCCACCTAAATCAAAACGCCTCATCACGAGGCGTTTTGTATGAAGCGGATAGTTTATTATGCTGTATCGGTTTGCCCTGTGTCGGTTGGATTAATCTGTTTTTTGATTTGCTCCATCATTTGCTTTTCGATTTCTTCTGCCAAAATTTCGGTAGATTTGCGTTCTTCATTGATGAGGAGTGTCTTGGCGATGTCATCAGTCGCATCATCTAATAATTTAGAGAATTTTTCTAATTTAGAATTTTCTTTATCCAAATCACCATGTAAATCGCCGTAGGTGTATTCATGCTCAAATGCGATAGCAATTTGCGAAATGCGTGTCATGAATCCCACAAATGCCACATGCGTGCGGTTCAACCGATTGATGGTGTTATTGATATTTTTGAATGGTCCGCCATAAAACAGAGATATAATTAATCCAAGACCAGTTAACAGAGAGAGACCCGTCGCAAACGCCGTCTCTAATTTAATTTGTTGGTTGGCTAATTGCCCTACAGGGATAATTAATAAGGTTATCCCAATCAAAAAGATAATCATGCTCATACCTAACAAAATAACGTAGTTTAGTCGAGCATATGTAATGCTATCTGACCATGAATTTGTGCTTTTATCCCATAATTTATCCATCCGTGACCGATAATCGTTGGTCAAATAATTGCGGGTAAGTGTGCTAATCCCCAATTGGATGAGCAATTTATCCAGCCGATTGGCATCCATGCGCGTTTCTTTGCTCGATTGTAAAATGACCAACCCACCAACCAAATTGGTCTTATCCAAACTGCTTTTTGCGAGGTCATAGAGGATATGTTCTTCGTCTGGCAGTTCTTTGAGCCGATTCAAAATGGGTAGCGTAAAATCCATCTCACCATGTTTGATGACCATTTCGAGGCGATTTTTGGTGGTTTCTGGATATTTGCTCGTGGTGATATGCCCCAAAATGAGATTAACCACCGCCTCTTTATTGAATTGGGATAGTGGGAATAAGCTAACAGCTTTTTCACTCAGTTTTGGGTTATCATCGAATAACAAATTCACCAACGATTCGACCTGTTGCGTA
>CALDGT010000911.1 GCA_937942935.1 uncultured Chloroflexota bacterium
ATTCATATTTTCGCCTCGCTCTAGGGTAACATCCCAATGAAAATGCAATTCTGGGGTATTCCGTAATTGAACCCGTTTGCCAACTTCTCTGCGTAAAAAACCGGTTGCGCTTTTTAAGCCTTTCATCACTTGGTCTTGGCGTGATTCATCACCCAGCGCATTCACATATACATCGGCAAACATTAATTCGGGGTCTAATTTTACTTCTGTGATGGTCACATTATGCAAACGTGGGTCAGAAACTTCTCTCCGTAACAATTCGCTGAGGATGGTCTGAATCCGTTCCCCAACACGTCCTTGTTTGATAGACATCTTACAATCCTTTCGATAATAGGTGGGCAGGTGAACTGCCCTGCCCTACACTAATTCACGCGCTCCATGACGAAAAATTCGATTCTGTCGCCGACTGTAAAATCATCAAATCCGTCAATTGAAATCCCGCATTCAAAGCCTGTGCGGACTTCGCGTACATCGTCCTTCATCCGTTTGAGCGAGCTAATGCTACATTCTTCAAAAATCACTTTACTTGAGCGTTTGACTCTGGCTTTCGCATTACGGCGAGCTTCACCTTCTAGGATATAACTACCCGCAATATTGTGTTTAGAAATGCTAAAGATTTGGCGCACTTCTGCGACACCAATCGTCTTGGGTGCATATACAGGGGTTAGCATCCCTTTAAGCGCCAATTCCATATCTTCGAGCAATTTGTAGATGATGGTATAACGACGAATATCTACATGCTGGCTATCGGCAGAGCGACGGGCGGCAGAATCTACCTGAACATTGAATGCGATGACAATCGCGCCAGAAGCAGAAGCGAGCATAATATCATTTTCACTCACATTACCCACATCAGAGAGCAAAATGCGAACTTTAATTCCTTCTGGATTTGTATTCGACAAATCATTCAATGAATTAACCAGTGGTTCAAGTGACCCGCGCACATCTGCTTTAACAACAAGGTTGAGTTCTTTTTTATTACTCGAATTCAATTGCGCGAAAATATCTTCAAGTGTAATCGCACGACTGGTTTTTTGTATCACCTCACGGTTAGAAACACGTTCTCCGACCAATTCACGCGCGATTTTATCATTTTTCACTTTTTCAAATGTATCACCCGGTAATGGGGGAGCATCTAATCCTAAAACTGATACAGGGGTTGATGGTGTAGCTTCATCAACGGGCTTACCACTTTGGTCGTACATCGCCTTAATACGCCCATGGCTTGTACCCGCAATAATTACATCACCACGATGCACAGTCCCATTCAGCACCAATAACGTCGCAATTGTCCCACGAGAGGGGTCAATTCTGGCTTCTAAAACAACGCCAGTTGGGTCGGATTTTGGGTTTGCGATAATTTGTTGGTCATCTGCTACCAACAACAAGGCTTCTAACAGGTCATCAATCCCTTCACCTTTAGGGGCGGCAACAGGCACCATCAACGTTTCGCCATCCCAATCATCGGGGGTAAGTCCGAGTTCAGATAGCTCTTGTTTCACACGGTCAATATTCGCGTTCCGTTTATCAATTTTGGTGATGGCGACCACAATCGGGACATTTGCGGCACGCGCATGATTGAGGGCTTCGCGGGTGGTTGGCATAACACCATCATCGGCGGCGACCACCAAAACGGCAATATCCGCACCATTCGCCCCACGCGCACGCATAGCGGTGAATGCCTCATGACCGGGTGTATCTAAAAAGGTGAGTTGTCTGCCTTGATGTTGAACGGTATAAGCACCAATATGTTGGGTAATACCACCAGCTTCGCCTTCGGCAACATTGCTTTTGCGGATGGTATCAAGCAATGTCGTTTTACCATGGTCAACGTGTCCCAAGATGGTAATAATCGGAGGACGGCGTTCCAAATCGGCTGACTTTTCTGCGCTATACACCTTACGCCAAGATTGTGTGCTATTGGCGGCGCGTTTTTTGGCTTCTTCGGCGGCGGCGTGGGCGCTGGCAGATTGTGCTTCATATCCAAATTCTTCTAAAACGATGGCGGCGGTATCATAATCTATCTGTTGATTGATAGATGCCATAATACCATTGCTGATGAGGCGTTTCATCACCTCGATGGGGCTGGCAGAGATAAGTTCTGCCAATTGACGAACTGTGAGAAAATCTGGGACTAAAATCATTTGCTTTTCCTGAGCCATATTACCTCCATACTGCATGGGTGATAGGTCAGGAATAGGCGTAGCGAAGGCGCTACGGAATGACTATCACCCGGTATATAGTGAACTGATAGAATAAAATGTGCGTCATCATCGTTTTAGCACTCATGATGACGGCATAGCCTCCAACAGACGCAAGCGCGATTCATCGCTCAACGTCACTTTTAAGGCATGATTCAAAACTTGGGTTTTCATCGCTCGTTCCCAGCAACCATTGTTTTGACATAAATATGCACCTCGCCCTTTCATCTTTCCGCTTAAATCAATGTGCAACTCATCACCCACCACAACAAGTCGGGTTAATGACCGCTTGGGTGCTTTGGTTTTGCAAACCACACAAGAACGTTCTGGAATGTGTTTTTGGTTAGATGATAAACTTTTTTCTGCCATAGCAAAACACAAAAGACCTGCTTATTCGGTCAATGAATAGGACAGTAGATAATCTATATCATAACACAAACTCCCCAAATGTATATACACATCGTGGGGAGTTATGTAGACAAATGGTCTTATCTAATCAAAATCATCAAAATATCCATAAGATTGTGAGGATTGACGGCGACGTTTGCGCTTAACAAACATCTGGTCACGCTCGTCATCATAGATAATTTCACGGTGTTTTTTCTTATGCTGTTTTTTCGCTTTTGGTGGGTTAACAATCAATTCTGCAACGCTATCATCTGCCAAAAGGTCTTCAGCTTCTTCCTCGATAGGTGCAACGATTTTTTTACCTTTTTGCTTCCGTTCCCAATCAATACGGTCTTCTTCTACCGTCTCATAAAAATCGGGGCGTATTGTCTTGGGGGCAGATGGACTCTGCCCCGCACGATTTTGTTGCTTAAATGGGGTGCGATTGCCTTGCGTCATACCCTAAAAATCTTCTCCATCCCAGCCATCATTTTTACGTCCACCCTTACGGCGACGTTTTGCAAAGGTTTGACCAGTATCTTCATCGTAGACCAATTGACGACGTTTTTGTTTTTCTTTTTTACGTTTGCCTGCATTACGCGGAGAATCATCATCATCCTCGTCAAACTCAAATACTTCTTCGGGGACTTCAACATCAAATTTCTTCTTCGCATCTGCCATCGTAACAGGCAAGGGCAATTCATTAACAGGCTCTACGACTTCTGGAACTGGTGCAATTTCGGGTTCGATTATGGATTCTACTGGAGCAGGAACATCATCTGGCACCACAACTTCTTCAATGGTTTCAATGATTTCTGCTGTGCCGTCATCTGGAATAACCAACTTGTCGAGTGCATTTTGGACTTGGCGCAATGCCGCATCATTATTTGTACCCAACAACCGTTTTAAGCGTGTTTCATCAATCAAAAAGCGTAACATAATCTCGCCCGTATTGCCCAACGGTTCTAAGGCTTCTATCATGTTATCGGGCAAATCAAGGGCGCTCACAGGAATATCGAAGTAGATTTGTGGCAATGTTTCTTTGACGGCATTAATTTCGGCAATACGGGTGGCACGCGATTGGTTGCGAACTTCCACATAGCGCCGTTCTGCCAATACAGAGAATCGGCTGAGTTCCTTAAATTCTTCCTCAGTCAATACCCGACCAGCATCTTTTTTCGCCATAATGGTACTAACATTGCTCAGTAAATCGGGCGCTTGCATCATCAAGACATCCAATGGCGGAATATCAAGGTTTTGCAGGGCATTCGATACCGATTCGGTCACACTTTTAATATCAATGCGCCAACCGGTTAACTTTGCCGCTAGGCGAGCATTTTGACCCTCTTTACCAATAGCAAGCGACAATTGGTCATCACGCACAATAACAACCGCAGTACGCCCAGAATCGGGGTCATCATCCAAAAATACCCCCGTCACACGAGCAGGGCTAAGGGCTTTTTCGATAAATTCTTCTTGATTTGGATTCCATTCAATCACATCAATTTTTTCTTTATTTAGTTCATTGACGATATTTTGAATCCGAATCCCGCGCATACCAACACACGCACCAACAGGGTCTATCCCCTCTTGTAGTGCCATCACTGCCACTTTAGAGCGATACCCCGCCTCGCGTGCAATATTTTTAATTTCAATTTGACCATTATAAATTTCTGGGACTTCAAATTCGAGCAAACGACGCAACATATTGCGATGACTACGGCTTAAAATAATCTGAGGTCCACGATTACTCTTTTTGACCTCTAAGACATAGCATCGTACTTTATCATGTTGGCGATACCGTTCACCGGGAATTTGATGTTGGCGGGGGAGTTCTGCTTCTGCGCGACCTAACCCAATGGTCACTTTGTTGGCGGCGATGCTCTGCACCGTCCCATTCACAATATCACCCTCTTTATCCTTATATTCATCATATAAAGAACTGCGTTCTGCTTCACGAATCTTTTGCAAAATCACTTGTTTAGCAGTTTGGGCGGCAATACGACCAAATTTCTTAGTCGTCCCTTCTACTTGTACCATGACAGTAGTGCCAAGTTCACATTCGGGGTGATAATAACGCGCTGTTTCGAGGTCTACTTCGGTGTTGGGATTTTGAACATCTTCAACCACTTCTTTTTCGACATAAAGGCGTGCGCGTCCCGTTATAGGGTCAATCGTAGCTTCAACATGCTGTGCTTTACTCGCATTAGTATTACGCTGATACGCAGAAACCAACGCGGTTTGTAAGGCTTCTAGCACAACATCTTGTGGCAACGCCCGTAATTCTGCAATTTCGTTAAAAGCTATTTCAAATTCGTTTTTCACTGGTACTGATTGCTCCCACAATCTCTCAACAACCTGCATCAAATGGCGTAACAAGTTGTTATAAATAATTCTAGCATACAACTTTTGATTTATAAAGCAAAAAGTGGGATTTTTTCCCACTTTTTGACATCAAAAAACTCAATTGAGTAGATACTAACACGCCCGTTGTCGTATTGTCAAGAGATTGACACCCTAATTTGTCGGTGTTGTCTCTGGGGTCATCTCCATCGGTTCGCTTGTCACCTCAACCGTTGTTTCTACAACAGGAGGGCTAATCTCTGATGTAGATTCGGGAGTAGCTTCTGCTGTTATTTCAAGAACAGGCGCTATCACCTCTGGCGTGGTCTCGATAGGCGAAAATATATCATTCAAATCAGGTTGAGGAATCACACCCGGACGTTCAAATGGTGGGAATTTCAACACACGTCCATTGGTAATATCGCTAACATACAAATTGCCCTCAACATCAATCGCCAAGCCGCCGATAACACCGAATTGAGAGAGGTTTGGCGCACCGCCAGTAGCAGGTTCACCAAACGAGCCAATACAATTGCCATCGGTATCGTACATCAAAATGCGCGAAGCATCGGGGTCAGATACATATAATAAACTGCGTGAAGCATCGAGCGCCAAATATGGGCGATTACCAAAATCATCGTACCAACCACGCACCTCAAAATTCTTGATGAATGTGCCATCGGTATTGAATACAGCAATGCGTTTATTCCATGTATCGGCGATATAAATCCGCCCATCGGGATGCAATGCCAAGCCCGCAGGCTCATTGAGTTGCCCATCGCCAGTCCCACTGCTCCCAATATCGCGCACCCAAACACCATCGGGTGTATAAACACGAATCCGCCGATTGCCTGTATCGGCAACATAGATATAGCCGTTCATATCGACCTTCACATCACGCGGTCCCCAGAACCCATCTACGGGTTCAACAGGGGCATCTGCGCCCAATGTGAGGGGTTGTCCCCACATATTGAGTTGATTAAACCGCGAATCGAATGCACGAATACGATAATTCCATGTATCTGCTACATAAATCACACCACTCGGAGAGATAGTCAAGCTATGTGGGCGGTTGAAGAAAGCCCCTGCCAACGATGCGGGTCCGGGTTGTCCATATACATTCAACAATTCACCTGTGGCACTGAATACGCTCACTTGTGAAACAACTTCAGATTCTTCTGCAACAAACAGACGCCCCTCAACATCTACCGCCAACCCAATTGGGCGAGAAAGGGGTTGTGTTGCATCTTGGAACACCGCAATCGCTTGTCGTTGGACAAGGTTTTGGTTACAGACATTGACCTGTAGTTCGGTGAATTGACTCACTGGACTACCATCACCTACCCCATACAACCAAACTTGTGCGGCAATATCTTTGCGGATATACACATACATCGTATCTGAGACGGGCCATTTTTCTAAATCGAACTCAGTGTTATAGGGTCGCCCAGCGACAAAAATCGCTTGTTCATAAGTGTTATAATTGCGCGACCACCAAATATCAAACCAGCCACGACGACGGGTTGCCGATGTTGGGTCTATAAAACCAAGCCAATCATTGATTTTTGTCGCGGTCAAATCCCAATAGGCATCTTGATAGGGCCACCACATCCGTTTATAAACGAATTTTTGGTAATTATCGCGCACCAGTGGCTCAATCTTAGAGTTATTGCTATCGCCAACAATCACCACCATGGTATTGCTCAGTTCATCTTGAGTTGGGGTGCGCGTATCAATATATTGAACATTGGTAAAATCACGCAAATACCAGCTACCGGGCCAAGAGAACCGATTATCGTGCATAATCTTTAAGCCCATGCCACCTGTAGCGCGGATGCTTAGTTCTGCCAATTGCTCTGTAACAAACTTATTTGCAGGACCACCATGTGCATAAACCAGATATTCTGTGGGCAAATCATAATTGATAAAAGAAGCCATCCATGCCGAGCGCGTGGTGATAATCGCCAAAATTGCGAATGTTGCCACGCCTAACATTTGTCGGAGTGACCCCCATCCCAATTTACGCGCCAACCAAATGGCAAAATAAGCGCCCCCAACGAATATCACAGCCGCGCCCAACCAATTATAAGTGTAACCTAGTTGAGTTTGGGATGTCCCTAAGAAGGGTTGTTCACCAAAAAGCGGAGGCAAGGTAAGACGGAACAGGGCGACTATCATCAACGGGAAGATGAATAGATATACCCAACCCCGTTGTGCAAATTTACTCCATTCGATACGGTCAGCAACACCCCCAAAATACCATGCGGCTAAGAATATCATGGGGACGCTCATATGCGTGCCAAGCCAAGGCATTTTTTCGCCTGCCAATGTATATGCCAACAAGTTAAAGACTGCCCACCAGCTAATGAATAACAAAACTGGAACTTCTCTCAGTTTCCATTCATGATGATGGTCTTCTTGTGGCTGTGGTTGAGCTTCTGTTGATGTTTCGGTCACAAATTTAGAATGGTCATGTTGTGGTGATTTAACTGCTAATGCAGACCAAACCCAGCCGAGTAAATTATAGGCTTGAAGCATCGCAAATAAGCCCACTGCAAGCGGAATGATGACCAGACCGATTACTTGTAGAATGAATCCACCGATTTGTAAGAGGGCTTCAAAACTCAATTCACGTTGAATTCCCCGCCCATTCCACAAAATCGAAATGAGATAAATTGAATCCCAAAACAATAAATAGAGTGCGATTGCGGCAATGAATAAGCTCACAAACCCAAAAAACACAAGGCTCAGGATTTGACCACTGAGCAAATTCGACCACCATCGGCGGGTGTCTTTGGGAAGAACCGCATCAATTTCAGATTCAGCCTCACCTTCTGCTGGTTGTGCGCTCGACAATAACCCAGAAATACGTGGTGTGAGGCGAGTCAGACGCGCCCAATTTTTACGAATACTGGTCGCATAACTAGCATGTTGTGGAGCAAGTTCATAGCCCAACAAAATCCACATCAACCCAAGTCCCAAAATACCAAATAAGAAGATGATACTCAGGATGACTTGCGATAATACCTCTCCGCCATTCGCCAAATTTGGCAATGTGAAGATGATATATTGATTAGCGGGGATTTGGGCAAGTAAAAAGAAATGGCTGTTGATAATCGCCAAAATCAAAAGGCTAATGCCTATACTCAATGCCAATAATACCCAAACAGGGCGGCGAATTTGCTCATATCCCCAACGAACAATGTATCCCAATTCACGCATGAGCCATTGAGCCACAGGCGCAAATGTCCCGCGTGGGGTTTCATCTGGCAAAATAGCTTCCATTGGGGGTAACTGGGTATTCATTTCGCCATCAACATTGGTTGGTGTTTCTTGGTCTGCGATGGCACGATGGCGCAAGGTATCTTTTATGAACCAAACACGCCACATCATCATCACCCAAATACCCAACATCACCAATGAAATAGCGACTAATGGGATGAGTAACACGGTGAGGATGTTATAAATGGTCTGATACGTCTGATAACTCTCTGCATCAGGTAATGGAGAACCAGCCATGAGGAGCAAATAACGCAACCCAATGACGGCGAGGGTCAATGCAAAGAAAGAATTAAATAATGCAGTTGGAATTGGGGTTAATTCACCTTGTACCAACCGCGCACGACGAGACCATTCGAGCCACAAGCGCCATATCAACCATGCAATAAGCAATCCCCAAACCACGAGCAACGCATCGGGCAACATAGCAAATATTTTATCGAGCAAACTACCATCGGTCACTATCTTACGCAGGGCAGAAGCACGCCATACAGAAAAGCCTAACGCACCTGCCAATAACGCACCGAACAATAAGCCACCCGGATAATTGTTATTTTGGAGTGATTCTTCTTTCTCACGGTTTTTCCGCCAAAAGAATAAGAAACCAGCCGCCATCGCCAACATACTGCCAATAATTGGCAAAAACTCATAAAATGGCATGATGACCAGTGTGTAGTAATATTGCGGTTGATTGCCCCGTTTTTCGCCTTGTTGTTCCATCCAATATTGCAAGCTATACACCAAGCCCGATGCAATCCCTTCAGGGTTGGTGAACATGGTGGTATAGAAAAATAAGAACAACAAATAAAATACGAGTGATGCCATGAGGTAGCGTCGCCAATTCCACGCCAAACCACCCACAATACTCACCGCCATCAACGGAAACCAACTCATGAAGCCAATGACAAATTGACCAGTACGGAGGATGGCATCGGATTCATTTAACGCCCCAACAGGCAATAAATCGACAACCCATTTAGCAGATGTCCCTACGGCTATCCAATCGGATGGCGTGCTATGCGTGAGCGATAACACAATCGCCGCCAGCCAAGGGAGGGTGAGCGCTCCTAATGTCATACAGACATCGAATTCTGGGAATTTTTTCAAGACACGCCACCAACCCGCAATTTTGGTGTTGATGACAACCAATATCACCCCTGCCCCAACAACCCATGTCCAGATAATCGGCGTAACAGTAAATGCTTCTGTTTGGACAACAGATGATTGTTCAACACCCGGTTCTGCGGGTTGAGCAACCGTTTCTCTATCACGAGCAGGTGCATGAGATAATTCCTCAACAACAATTAGTCCCGCCAAAACAATAGTCGAGACCGCGAGTAGTGCCACAATTAAGCGACTAAAACTACCCGATAATCGCAAACGGAATGCCGCATAGACCAATCCAAACGACACCGCAACAATCCAACCTAGTGACATCGCCGCCGATGCCATACTGCGGACTTCTTGCTCCCCACTTTCATTGATAACTGTGATAGTCGAAAAATTACGCGAGATGAGGAAAAATGCCACCGCAGAAAAAATCACTGCAATAATATCTAACACTATCAAATAAGTCGGGTCAGATTCACGCTTGCGATACGCCCAAATCCCTGTGCCAATCACCACAGCCAACATCGAGACAATTGCCGAGCCAGTCCAGACCAAAAATGTCGAAAAATCTGTCCCTATCGGCTCAAATCGGAGTGTCGCAGAAATTTGCGCCCCCCAATATGCCAACCGTTCATCTAGCGTTGGATAGGGGAACATCGAAATAGACAGTACCATCACCATCAAAATAGATAACACACCCGCGACTAAAATCGAGAGTGTTACTGAATGGAAAATGAGCCGTCCATTGATGCCTGTATAATGTTGAATTAGGCGCACAATCAGATATAACGTGAGGAATGCGCCAAAAATGGCAACATAAAAGAAGCCAGTTTCTTTTGATGCCAAATTCCATAAGTTCGCCGCCGCCAAAATATAAAGCCAGTGGGCTTTTGTGCGCTGATTAGGCGGTCCATTGGTATACATGATGGTGGCATAAAACATAATGATGGTTGCCAACATCGCAGGGGTATCTTCACGGATATAACGATTGTAGTACAAGATGAGTGGCGAGACTAAAATCATAATCCCA